>NZ_JBEXHP010000253.1:0-1008 GCF_040607895.1 Micromonospora sp. NPDC005220 | reverse complement strand
GCCGACCGGGCCCGCGACCGCGCCGAGGTCGCCGCCCGGCAGGCCGACGAGGCCCGGCAGGAGGCCGCGGAGCTGGCCGCGCGGCTGCGCGCGGAGCTGGCCGCCCTGACCGCGCACCGCGACACGCTCACCGCCGAACTGACAGTGGCCCGGCAGGCCGCGGCGACCGCCGAGGGGCACCGCACCGCCCTGACGGTACGGCTCGACGCCGCCGAGACCGACCGGGACCTGGCCCAGCGGCGGGTGGCGCAGCTCGGCGACCAGGTCAGCGACCTGGCGCTGGCGCTGGCCCGGCTCGGCGCCGCCACTCCCGGCGACGCCTCCTGATGATCGCGGCGCAACCTTCGGTAGGCTCGGGCGGTTAACCTCCCCGGTGGCCGCGGACACACACCGTTGTTCCGGACCCGCCTGGGGATCACCTGACCGGGTGACCGTCCCGGCCGGCTACCCTTGGTCCCGGCCCACCCGTGGACGCCTTACGCCCTCGGGCGGGAATGGCTCGGCGGGGACGCACCGTTACACCCAGAAGACCAGCACCACGAACGAGGGGAAGTCGATCATGGGCGAGCGTATGCTGCGCGGAAGCCGCCTTGGCGCGGTGAGCTATGAATCCGACCGCAACACGGAGCTCGCGCCGCGTCAGACCCGCGAGTACCTCTGCGCCAAGGGCCACCAGTTCGAGGTGCCGTTCGCCGTCGACGCCGAGGTCCCGACGACCTGGGAATGCAAGTTCGACGGCAGCGTCGCCCGACTCGTCGACGGCAGCGAGCCGGAGCAGAAGAAGGCCAAGCCGCCGCGTACCCACTGGGACATGCTTCTGGAGCGGCGCTCGATCGCCGAGCTGGAGGACATCCTGGAGGAGCGCCTGCAGGAGGTTCGGACCCGCCGCGGCCGCGCCTGAGCCGCACGACAACAACGACGGTCCAGTTCCGGCCGATACCCGCTCCGCAACACCGCGCCTCGGCGAACTCGGCGACCGCCTCCGGCGACAGCACCCCACCGGCCAGG
>NZ_JBEXHP010000252.1:0-1011 GCF_040607895.1 Micromonospora sp. NPDC005220 | reverse complement strand
TAGATGATTGAGTCCTAAATTCTGGCTGCTCAATGGTCGTAGGCGATCAGTGATCGTGGGTTCGGTGCCCCGATGGTGGTGTTGTGCCAGATCACTGCGGCCAGGGCGAGTAGGCGTTGACCGACGCGGGCGAACAGGCCCGTTGGTCGGCGGGCGCCGTGGCGTTCCAGCGAGAGTTGACCTTTGAGGGTTTGGAAGATCGATTCGATCCACTGGCGGCAGCGCAGTAGCGCGCGTTCGGCGGGGGTGCGGACGAGGTCTGACTTCGCGTTGGCGCGTTTCGGGCGTACGAGGTGTATGCCGGCGTCGTGGCAGAAGCGTTCGAACTCGGCCCCGGCGAAGCCTCGGTCGGCCAGGATCACCTGTCCCTCGGCGATGAGGTGGTGGTCGGCCTCCAGCAGGGCGGTCATGACGTCGCGTTCGTCGAGTTTCGGGTTGGCCAGGCACCACAGGATGGGCATGCCCTCCGCGGTGGCCAGCAGATACAGACGCATGCCCCAGAAGAAACGCGAGTGTGAGGCGCTGTAGCCGTAGCCGGCGTCCCCGGCCAGGTCGGAGCGTTTGACGGTCTCTCGGGAAGCGCCGCACGGCACCGGCGTGGAGTCGATCAGTCTGAGGATCGGCGCACCTGATCCGGTGATCCGGGCCAGGCCCCGGATCACCGTGGCGATCAGTTCGCCACTGGCTCGCACGCGTTTGCCGTAGCCGGAGGCGGTCGGCAGGTACGGAAACAGGTGACGCAGGTGAGCGTGGGCGTAGCGGATCCAGTGCCGCTCACGCGGGAACTCGAGCAGAACCTGGGCGATGAGCAGGCACACCAGTTCCGCGTCTGACAGCCGTCGAGGTCGTCCTGGCCTGCGACGGCCTGGCGGAACAAGGTGATCATCAACGAAGACGTACAGTGCGGTCAGAAGGGTGTCGATGTCAGCAGTCACGAGCAGACAACGACACCCTTCCCTATGCGGTACGACCACCGCCTCACCAGCTCAGATTTGGGACTCAGTCATCTAG
>NZ_JBEXHP010000250.1:0-1026 GCF_040607895.1 Micromonospora sp. NPDC005220 | reverse complement strand
CCGGTGGCCGGCGGCCGGTGGCCGGTGGCCGGCGGCCGGTGGCCGGTGGCCGGTGGCCGGTGGCCGGTGGCCGGTGGCCGGTGGCCGGTGGCCGGCTTTGGCCTGCCAGCCCGGCGTGCGAGCATGTGAAATGCCGATGGAGGATGAAGCCTCTCCCCCTGTTTCCGATGTCGACGGTCAAGCCGGGCGTCCCCGCCTGCTCGTCTGGCAGGACGAACTCAACGCTTCGCCGGGTTACCACGCAACTGCCCTCATGGACTACGTTCGTCGCATCGGGTACGTCTTCCAGGGCAACGTTGACCAGTACAATCGGCTCGTCGCTCATGTGCAGGACCCGGCAAATTCACTAGCTGTTTTCGATATGACGAACCCTCGTGCACATGATGAGCTTCTGTCCGAGGTTGAACGTCTACTCCATAACGTCCTTATGGCACTGAGCACCCGCATCGATCAACAGCGCTTCTTTCTGAGAAAGCACTTCAGCGAAGACGGGGCGCTCACGGCTGAATATTTTGCAAAAATACGGTCGGACTTCGATAGCTATGCGCCAGCCGCGTTCCTGCGAGGCCTTCGGAACTATCTGACGCATCACCGTCTGCCCGTGGCCCAAAGCCGTCAGACGTTCTCCAATCATTCTTTCTCAGTTGCGTTTGTACTGCTGCGCCAGCCCCTGTTGGAGTGGTCGAAATGGAATAGCGACACCAGAAGATGGCTCGCGGACCAGGACGATGAGCTAGAGATTGTTCCGATGATCGACGGCTATGCTCGGATTGCCGGCGGTTTCGACAAGTGGTTGCACGACAGGATCAAGCTTAAGTATGCGGGTGCGATTCGCGAGTATGAAAAAGCCGCTAAGGCCTTTAACCGGGAGTTGAATCAAACGTTCGGCTTTTAGTCCCGGGCTCGCTCGATGACCAGTAGCCCGCTGTTCCTAAGGGACGTCTCGTAACCCTGGCGTCTGTCTGTTAGGGACGGTCAGGCAGGATGCCCGGGTGCAGGTGATCACCGCAGCCCGTCCGGAGTGGA
>NZ_JBEXHP010000249.1:0-1082 GCF_040607895.1 Micromonospora sp. NPDC005220 | reverse complement strand
CTGCCCGAGCCGCCGGGGCCGGGCGAGGAGCTGCCGGAGCCGTCCGTGGTGTTCGTCGAGGGTCCGTCGCCGGCCGGGGCGCGTGGTCTCGCCGCCGCCACCGGGGGGCGGTGCGTGCCGGTGGTGGTCGGTCCGGTCCCGGCCGGCCGCTGGTCGCTTCAGCTCGACGTGGACGACAACGTGAACGTGGACGTGGAGGCGGGCGGCGGGGACTGAACGCCGCGCAGCACCACCGGCAGCGGTCCACCCGCCAGCCCGGACACCGCCTGCCAGACCCCGTCCCGGGCCCGGTGGACCCGGTCCACCTGGACCCGGTCGTAGGAGCGGCTGGTGAGGATCAGGTCGACCCCCGCCTGCCGCAGCCGCTCCGCGCGACTGCGGGCCAGCGGCAGGGCGGCGAGGGCGTCGGCGGTGGCCTCGACGTCGACGGTGCGGCCGCGCGGCACCCGTACCTCCACGAGCAGCCGCCCGGCCCGCGCCGCCGGCCGCCGCCGGGACAGCGGCAGCCAGCCCGGTGCCAGGCCGCGGGACCGCGCCGGCAACAGCGCGTACGCCCGCCGGGTGCCGTGCGCCGGCCACCGGCTGACGTCGTGCGGCAGCCCGCCGCTCGACGCGCTCGCCGGCGCGGACCGGATCCGCAGCGACCCGCCGTCGAGCCCGTCGGCGGGTTGGAGCCCGCCGTCGTCGGTGGCCCGGAATCCGTCCAGCACGCGCGCCCGGTCCAGCCGGCCGGCCGGCAGCAGATAGGTGTCCGGGGCGCCGAGCAGATACTGCAGGCGCGCCGGGACGTGGGAACGCAGCACCTGCACCGGGATCGCGCCGCCCGGGGAGATCCGGACGCGCAGGAGGTCCGACCGGTGCGGCGCGGACCGCGGGTCGAGGTGGGCGACCAGGAACAGCTCCGCGCTGGGTACGCCGTCGGTCGCCGCCCGGTCCAGGTCGCCGGTGACCGGCACGAACGCATCGAACGCGGTGACGTTGACCTGCTGGCCGGGGCGCAGCCACGGTGGCCCGTACCGGCCCGCGCGGCGGGTCTCGGCGGCCAGCGTCGGGCGGGCCGAGGGCGCCGGCCGGCCGGCCTC
>NZ_JBEXHP010000248.1:0-1099 GCF_040607895.1 Micromonospora sp. NPDC005220 | reverse complement strand
CGCCACCACGCCCACGGACGCCACCCGCCACACCCGCCGCGCGCCCCGGGCGTCCGGTCGCCAGGGCGCGGCGGGACGGGCCCGGGCGCCGCCGGGCCGCAGCGTCCGCCGGGCCGCCCAGCCGCTGCCCAGCAGGGCCAGCAGGGGTACGCCCCACAGCAGCAGCCAGACCCCGCGAGCCGGCGGATCGGTCAGCACGTCCGCGCCGTACCGCTGGACGAACCACCGCCGGATCTCGTCGCGGTCCCGCCCCTGGGCGACCTGGTCCGTCACCACCTGCCGCATGGCCGCCGCGATCGGTGACCGGGAGTCCGCCACCGACTCGCCCTGGCAGGCCGGGCAGCGCAGCTCGGCGGCGACCGCGAGGACCGGGTCCGGCCGGCCGTGGTCGTCCGCCGAGCGGGCCAGCCCCACGCCGGCCGCGACGGCCAGTGCGCTGAGCACGAACGCCACCAGGGAATGTCGCCTGGATCCTGTCGAGATTCGGGAGACGCGCCCCAAGGCGCGCCGCCAGCTCATCCGGCCAGCAGCGGCGTAATCCGCTGCTCCAGCCACTGCCGGGTCACCACGCCCTGCCGCCGGTCGACGAGCCGGCCGTCGCGGCCCACCACGAAGGTCTCCGGTACGCCTCGCACCCCCCACTCGACCGCCCGGGTGCCGTCCGGGTCCGGCACCACGGTGAGCCCCGTCGCGCCGGTGTCGTCGAGCAGTGCCCGGACCGCGTCGGTGCCGTCGCGGATGTTCAGCCCGACCAGCCGCAGGCCGCGCGTGGACCAGGTCCGTTCGGCGTCCACGAGCAGCGGCAGCTCGTCGCGGCAGGGCCCGCACCAGGAGGCGAACACGTTGACCAGCACCACCTGGCCCCGCACGTCGGCGAGCGCGAAACGGCCACCGTCCAGGGTGGCTCCGGACAGTGCCGGGGCGGGCCTGCCCGCGACCGCCGGAGTCTGCTCGGGATTCGACGGGTCGGGCGCGCGCAGGCCGACGACGACCAGCGCGCCGACGGCGACCGTGAGCGCGAGCACCATCGCCGGACCCGCCCGCAGCCACCCGGGGCGCCGCAGGGTCGGGCGCCTCACGTCTCGGCTCCGGCGCCGGC
>NZ_JBEXHP010000247.1:0-1110 GCF_040607895.1 Micromonospora sp. NPDC005220 | reverse complement strand
GGCCGGCGGCGGAGCGCCGACCACGGTGCCGGGGCTGCTGCTGCGGGGGCGGGCCGCCCGGGCCGCCGCGGACGCCGGGCCGGTGGCAGTGGTGAGCTGCGACAACCTGCCGGCCAACGGGCGGCGACTGCGCGGCATGCTCGACCAGGCGGTCGACCGGGCCGCCGGTGTGCCCGCCGGGCTGGTCGAGTGGGTGGCCGGCAACGTCACCTGTCCGGGGACCATGGTGGATCGGATCGTGCCGGCCAGCACCCCGGAGACGATCGAGGCGGCCCGCCGGGCACTCGGCGTGACCGACCTGGCCGCGGTGGCCGCCGAGCCGTACGCGCAGTGGGTGATCGAGGACGACTTCCCGGGCGGCCGGCCCGGCTGGGAGTTCGCCGGGGCGGTGCTCACCGACGACGCCGGCCCCTGGGAGCGGTTGAAGTTGCGCGCCCTCAACGGCGTGCACTCGGCCATCGCGTACCTCGGGGCGTTGGCCGGTCGGGAGACCATCGCCGACGCGCTGGAGATCCCGCACCTGCGCGACGTGCTGCGCCGGCTGATCGCCGAGGACGTGGCGGCCAGCTTCACCCCGCCGGGCGGGGTCCGGGTGGTCGACTACGGCGAGCAGGCCCTCGCCCGGTTCGGTAACCCGGCGATCCACCACCGCACTCTCCAGGTGGCGATCGACGGCTCCCAGAAGCTGCCGCAGCGCGTCCTGCACACCATCGCCGACCTGCGCGCGGCCGGGCGGTCCGCGCGCTGGGGCGCGCTGGTCGTGGCGTCCTGGTTGCGCTTCGCGCTGGGGTACGCCGACGACGGCCGGCCGTTGCCGTTCCAGGATCCACTGGCCGGGCCGATCCGGGCCGCGCTGGACGACGGGGCGCAGAGCCCGGCGGGCGCGGTCGACGCGGTCTTCGCGCTGCGCGACGTCATTCCGGTGGAGGTGGCCGAGGACGACGAGGTTCGCGCCGACGTGATCGCCTGGCTGACCGCGTTGGAGCGGCACGGCGTCGAGGCCACACTGGCCGGTGCCCGATGATCGGGCCGACACTGGCCGGTGCCCGGTGACCGGGTCGACCCGGGCCGGTCGGCGGTGAGCGGGGTCGCACCGCCGCCCCGGGTGGC
>NZ_JBEXHP010000246.1:0-1136 GCF_040607895.1 Micromonospora sp. NPDC005220 | reverse complement strand
CCCGCGGCGTCCAGGCCGACCACTGTCACCCCGGCCACCGGCTCAGCCCGCGTCATCGGGGCCACCGGCCGGACGAGGCGACGACGTGCGCTCCGGCGAAGTCGACCATCGCCACGTCCACGGTGACCGTCGGCCCGGCGAAGCGGCGCAGCACCGCCTGGACCCGCTGGCAGAGCAGGTCCCCGGCCGGGGCGAGCAGCCCGGCGGCCTCCCACAGCTCGTACGCGTGCCGCCCGGTGTTCGCCTCGGTCACGGCGGCGACCAGCGACGGGTCACCACCGGCGTCGGCGGTCACCGCGCCGAGCAGGGAGAGGTCCACCTTCGAACGGGTGTAGTGGGTCATCAGGATGCCGGCCGCGAGTTTGGCGAGCTTGCCGGCCATGCCGACGAAGACCACACCGGTCATCGCGTCACCCACGGCGGCGGTGACGGCGGCCCCGGTGAAGTCGCCGACCTCGACGAAGCACACCTCGGGCAGGTCGGGCAGGAGCGCGCGGGCGGCCCGCTCGGTACGCCCGCCGGTGCAGAGCACCACGGTCCGTTCGCCCTGGGCGGCCATCACGTGCACGGCCTGCACCACGCTGGCCCGCCACGACGCGGTGGAGAAGGGACGCACGATCCCGGTGGTGCCGAGGATCGAGATGCCGCCCAGGATGCCGAGCCGGCGATTGGTGGTCTTGCGGGCCATGATCTCGCCCCGGGGCACGCTGATCACCACCCGGACGCCGACCTCGCCGAGGTCGACCACCTCGGCCACCGCCTCGCCGATCATCCGGCGGGGGGTGTCGTTGATCGCCGGGCCACCGACCGCGAGCCCGAGGCCGGGCTTGGTGACCGTCCCGACGCCGGCACCGCCGGCCAGCCGTAGGCCGGGGACGTCGGTCCAGTCCACGGTGGCGGTCAGCTCGGCGCCGTGGGTGACGTCCGGGTCGTCTCCGGCGTCCTTGACCACCACCGCCTCGGCGCGCACCGGTGGGCTGCCGGTCACCTCACAGCGTTCGACCGGGAAGCGCACCCGCTGCCCGGCGGGCAGGCCGATCTCCACCTCCTGCTGGATGCTGCCGGTGACCAGCGCGGTCACCGCGGCCTTGGCCGCCGCCGTCGCGCACGCGCCGGTGGTCCAGCCGGTGCGCAGC
>NZ_JBEXHP010000245.1:0-1162 GCF_040607895.1 Micromonospora sp. NPDC005220 | reverse complement strand
CCGCCCCGGCCCGCGGGCCGCCACCCGCAACCCGGGGTGCCGGCCAGCGGCGTTTCTGCTGTCACCGATCGTCGAACGCCACCGAACTGGCCCCAACCGAGGCGGATGGCGTCGACCAACCGACTTCGCCCGCAGATCTTGGACACTTTCCGTTCCGCGCGAGTTCCGTGCTAACGGAAACTGTCCAAGATCTCGCTGGACAGGGCCGAAGCGCGGCGATGGTGTCTGTCGTGGTCGTGAGGCAATCCACGGGGCAGCGACGGGACCCAGCGGAACGGCAAGGCGTTGCGGCCGGCCGTTGCCATGGAACGTTGCGACCGACGGCGACGGCGACGGGTCGGCCGTGTGGTCGGATGGGCAGACGCCCCGGGAGGCGGGGAACAACGTCGGGGGCGGGCTGGTTGTGGACAGTGTCGGTGTGACTCAGTGTCCCCGGGCCTCACCTAATATTGCCTTCGCGGAATACCGTTCGGCTGGAGCCGCGTCGTGCCACTCGCCGAGAGGCGACCTGCACACCGACACCAGCGCTGCCCCCGGCCGATCGGCCGGGGGCAGCGCTGTCTGTGCTCATTTGTCAGAGCGTGGCGGCACAATGTCCGGGTGACTGACGCGCTGCCGTGGGCTGAGCAGTCGGGCGTACTCGTACTCCCTAGCGGGGCGACGGTGCGCGGACGCCGCATCGCTGCCACGACCTCGTCCGCCGACTTCGCCGTGCTGCTGGCCCCTGGTCCGGAACCGGCCTGGCCGCACCGGCGGATCCGGTGGCCCGACTTTTGGGTGCCGCTCGACCGCGCCGAAGCCCTCGACGCCCTGCGGGAGGCGCTGCGGCGGGCGCACGACGGTGAACGCGTCGAGGTCGCCTGTCGGGGTGGGGTGGGTCGCACCGGAACGGCCCTGGCCGCGCTGGCGATCCTCGACGGCCTGCCGGTGGAGCGGGCGGTGCCGTGGGTTCGGGCCGGCTACCACCCGAAGGCGGTGGAGACCCCCTGGCAGCGGCGCTGGCTGCGCCGCGTCAGCTGAGCGACGCCACAGGCGCCGGCCAGGTCACCGCCGCTCGTACCGACCGCCCCGCACCGTCAGCCGACCGCCCGCAGGCGCCCACCGGCGCCGTTGGCACTCGCCGGCCCACCGCCGCCGCTGACGCCCGCCAAACCACCGCCAC
>NZ_JBEXHP010000244.1:0-1236 GCF_040607895.1 Micromonospora sp. NPDC005220 | reverse complement strand
GGGCCGCGCTGGGCCGCGCTGGGCCGGGCAGGAAGCCAGGGCCAGGGCCAGGAGCTTCGGGTGGCCGGCCGGGCGGCAATGAGGGTGTACGCATAAGGAGCCGGACCCGTGCGGGTCCGGCTCCTTCGCGTACACCTCGGGGGTCAGCGGCCCCGCGACTGGCGGAAGGCGCCTGGCGGCCGCATGTTCTTCGGGATCGCGCCCTTGGGCATCTGCGGCCGGGCGGTGAGCGCCTTGAGTCGCTTGTCCAGCGAGTTGACGTCCTTGCCGGAGAGGGCGCGGGGCAGGCGAAGCAGCGTCGTCCGGAGCTTGCGGATCGGCAGCTCGCCCTCCTCCTGCCCGATCACGTAGTCGTGCAGGGGCGCGGAGCCGATCACCTTGGACAGCCGCCGCTTCTCCTGGCCGAGCAGGCCGCGCACCCGCTGCGGGTTGCCCTCGGCCAGCAGGATCACGCCCGGGCGGCCGATCACCAGGTGGACCATGTCCATCTGGGTGGTCGAGCTGACCGCCGGGGTCACCCGCCAGTCGCCGCGCATGTTTTCCATGATCTGCGCCGCCGCGCCGGGTTGCCCCTCGGCGGCGTTCATCATCGCCTTGTTGGATCGCAGGTTGAGCACGATCAGCACCGCGAGCAGGATGAACAGGATGCCCAGCGGCAGCCAGATCCAGCCCCAGAAGATGACCGCGACCACGGTGAGCGCGAGCGGGAGCAGCACCGCCGCGGCGACCAACGGCGCGAACCACCGGTCCTGCTTGGCGGTGAACTGGAACACCATCCCGATCTGCTTCAGCCGCTGGCCGAACGAGACCTTCTCCTGGGGCTTTGCCATGCCGCAGAGTCTAGTGGTCGCCCCCGGCCCTGTTGATCCGCGTCCGGGTGCCCGGGGCAGCTGAGTACCTTACGTCGCCCTAGGCGTCCGGACCGGCCGGGTAAGGAGGCTGTGGGCCGGGAAGATGAGGCGCCATGCCCATGCCCGGGTGGGGCCTTCGCGCGAACAGTCGTCAGTAGCAGATGACGACGCCACGAAGGAGCCCGACATGTTCGGCAACGACGCAGATTTCCTGCTCACCCTGCACCGTACCCACGCCGCCGAGCTGCGCGCCGACGCGGCCGCCGACCGGCTCGCCCGGTCGCTGTCGCGTCCCGTCAGCCGCGGGTGGTTGGGCCGGCGCAGGCAGGCCGGTCGCGCCAGCGACGCCCGCCGGTGACCGCGCCCAGCGCGACTGTCGCGCCCA
>NZ_JBEXHP010000243.1:0-1365 GCF_040607895.1 Micromonospora sp. NPDC005220 | reverse complement strand
GTCGGCTCGGTGGCCGACGATGCCCTGGGTGTCGCTGCGGGAGACCGGTCAGCGCAGGCCGGCGAAGAGGTCGTCCTCGGGGGTCGGCGCGCCGGTCCGGTCCCGGACCCGCAGGAAGGTCTCCACGCCCATCAGCTCGGTGAACCGCTCCTGGCCCAGTTGCAGGAAGAAGATGTTCTCGGTCTGACTGGCGTGGGTGGCCAGCGCGTCGAACTTCTGCGCGCCGTACGCGCTGGTGTCCACCCAGGTGGTGATCTCGTCGTCGGGCAGGCCGAGCTGCGGCTCCGACGCGTCCGGCTCGGCCCACTCGACGCCGAGCTCTTTCATGATCCGACCGAATTGCTCGAACGCCGTACGCGGCACCGTGGTCCAGTAGACCTTCGCCGGAACGTCCGTCTGCTCGACGGCGGCCATGGTGATCCGATGGGCCTGAATGTGGTCCGGGTGGCCGTAGAACCCGTTCTCGTCGTACGTGACGATCACGTCCGGCCGGTACTGCCGGATCAGCTCCGCGAGCCGGGCCGCCGCCTCGGCCACCGGCGTCGTCCAGAACGCGCCGGGTTGGTCGTTGGTAGGCCAGCCCATCATCCCGGAGTCGGCGTAGCCGAGGGTCTCCAGGTGGGTGACGTTCAGCGTCGCGCAGCTGGCCTCCAGTTCGGCCTGGCGCATCGCCACCACGGCGGCCGGGTCGTGCCCCTCCTCGCCCGGCTTGACCCCGCCCGGACCGTCCCCACATCGCCCGTCGGTGCAGGTCACGAGCACGGTGGTGACCCCCTCGGCGGCATAGCGGGCAAGAACGCCGCCGGTGCTCGTCGCCTCGTCATCGGGGTGGGCGTGCACCGCCATCAGGGTCAGAGGTCGCTCAGCCATGCCATCACCCTACGGTCATCCGGCCACGACCCCACGACCTGCACCGGGAACGAGGCGGTCCTCGTCGCCCCGGCCACCGAGTACGACACGATGACGGTCTGCGCCCCTGCGGTGGTGGGGCCGTACCCCGAGACCGTGTACCCGCCGTGGCCGGGCGGCCGCACCCCGTCGGTGTAGTCGGCCGTGACCACGAGACCCGTGCGGTCGAGGGGCTCGCCGACGGCGTACGTGGTCCTGGTCGGCGGTGTCCGTACCGCGACGCTCGTCGGGTCGGCGCCTCGCATCGCGGCATGCTCCGCCTGGGTGAGGGCGAAGACGGTCCCGCGGCGCAGCACGCCGCCCGCCAGGTCGTAGTTGTGACGTCGACGGAGACACCGGTACGCGACGAGATCGTCGCCTTCCTGCTCGCACGAGCGGGAGGACGAAGCCACGCGCGAGCTGGGCCTCACCGCCTGCCGTCCATGGCGTATCCGTCGTCGGCCCGCTCCCGGTGGG
>NZ_JBEXHP010000242.1:0-1408 GCF_040607895.1 Micromonospora sp. NPDC005220 | reverse complement strand
TACTCCAACGTCACTTGGCTTTGGCGTTGGGCGTGGCGTGGGCATGGAGACGGCCACCGCGTCGATCATCGATGGTTTGTGAGGACAACCGAAGATCGTGCGGTGGCCGCGTGTCACAGCGTAAACCCCAGCAGGTGGCGGGTCATCCTGGACGAGGCGGTGGCGCGTGTCGCTGACCGGTTCGTGCGGGCCGAGCCGCGTGCGACGGCGGCGCAGTTCGTGGAAGGGCTGCTGTCGGGCGTGGAACGCAAGACCTGCTGGTCCCTCGCGGAACGGGCAGGCCACGTTGATCCGCAGGCGATGCAGCGGTTGCTGCGTACGGCGGTATGGGACGCCGACGCCGCCCGCGACGACGTTCGGGCGTGGCTGATCGATCAGCTCGGGCACCCCGATGCGGTGCTGGTCACCGACGAGACCGGGTTCTTGAAGAAGGGCGTGTGCTCGGTCGGGGTGCAGCGGCAGTACACCGGCACCGCCGGTCGGGTCGAGAACAGCCAGGTCGGGGTGTTCCTGGCCTACGTCTCACCTGCGGGGCGGGCGATGATCGACCGCCGGCTCTACCTACCCGAGACGACCTGGTGCGACCGGCCCGAGCGTCTCACCGCAGCCGGCGTCCCGGACGGTGTCGGGTTCGCCACGAAGCCGGCCCTGGCCCGGCAGATGATCGCCGCCGCGATCGAGGCTGGTGTCCCCTTCGGGTGGGTGACCGGCGACGAGGTCTACGGCGCTGACCCCAGCCTGCGCGGCGACCTGGAACAGCGCGGGATCGGCTACGTCCTGGCGGTCGGCTGCGGCCGGCGCGTGGCGGTCAACGACGGCCGCACCCTCATCCGCGTTGATGACCTCGCCGAACGGATACCCACCCGCGCGTGGCAGCCGCACAGCTGCGGGCCGGGCGCGAAAGGTCCGCGCGACTATCTGTGGGCCTGGATCACCACCGCCACCCACCCTGATGAACATCGGTGGCTGCTCATCCGTCGCAACCGGACCACCGGTGAGCTGGCCTTCTACCTGTGCTGGTCACCCCGACCAGTGCCACTGCATACCCTCGTCCGGGTGGCCGGTTCCCGCTGGAGCATCGAAGAACTGTTCCAGACCGGCAAAGGCCAGGTCGGCCTGGACCACTACCAAGTCCGCAGCTGGACCGGCTGGCACCGCTTCATCACCCTGGCCATGCTCGCCCTGGCCGTCCTGACCATCCTCGCCGCCACCACGCAGCAGCCAAACGCCGACTCCGAGATCATCGCGCTGACCGTCGCCGAGATCCGCCGACTCCTCAACGCCTTCGTCCTCGTCACATCGCCCCCGCCAGAGCACACCCTGCACTGGTCGATCTGGCGACGAACATCCCAAGCCCGAGCCCGCCGAGCCCACTACCAACGCAGACAAGCCATGTGACGTTGGAGTA
>NZ_JBEXHP010000241.1:0-1484 GCF_040607895.1 Micromonospora sp. NPDC005220 | reverse complement strand
CGGTCGGGCGGGGCGCCAGCGCGCCGGGTTCCACCGGCGTCGCCCTGGCCACCCCCGGCCGCGCCGCCCTGGCCGCCGGCGGTAGCCTGGAGGTGCGGACCGGCCCGGAGGGCGGTGCGCAGGTGCTGCTCCGGCTCGGGCCTCCGACACCGATCGAGGAGGCATAGGCCCGGCGGTGCCGGGTAGCTGCCAGTCATGGCGCGGTATACGAAACCCGAGCTCAGAGAGCAGATCAAGGAAGAGATCCAGGCCTCCGACAAGGGCGGCCGGCCGGGGCAGTGGTCGGCACGCAAGTCGCAGCTGGTCACTCAGGAGTACAAGAGGCGCGGCGGGGGATTTCTGGGCCCAAAGGACGAAGGACAAAAGGCGCTCCAGCGCTGGGGCAACGAGAAATGGCAGACCAAAGAGGGCGACACGCGTGCGCGCAAGGACGGCACGACGAGTCGTTACCTGCCCAAGAAGGCCTGGGACGAGATGTCGGAGAGCCAGAAGCAGGCAACCGACACGAAGAAGCGCGAAGCGTCCCGAACCGGCAAGCAGTACGTTGCCAACACCGGCCCGGCCAAACGAGCACGCCGGGACGCCACCACGGCCGGCCAGATATCGGAGATGTCAGTCGCGGAAGCGGCCAAGCTGGTCCGTGGCCTCGACACGCGAGAGCTCAAGACCGCGCTGCGCAACGAGCGCGCCAGCAAGGACCGCAAGACGCTCGTCCAGCGGCTGGAAGCGGAACTCAACAGGCGCGGCTGACCCGACCCCCGACCGTCTTAACCCGGCCTTAGTGTCCGGACAGCGCGGTGCTATCCCGTTCCGACCGATCCTCGAAGTCAACAACCGAGGAAAGGTGGACACCACGATGAAGCGCACCAATCTGCTTCTGGCGTCGGTCGGCGGGTCGGCGGTGCTGGCGGTGGCCGGGGTCGCGATCGGCGTCACCGCCGCGAACGACTCGCGAACCAGCGGTACGGCACTCGCCGCGGCAACCGCCGCGCCGACGGCCACGGACCCGCCGGGGACCAGCGGCTCGCCGTCGGCCAACACCCCATCGGGTACGCCGTCCAGCGGCTCGCCGTCGGCCAGTAGCTCGCCGTCGGCCAGTAGCTCGCCGTCGGCCAGCGCGGTCGACGAGCAGCGCGCTGGTGAGATCGCGCTCGCCAAGGCCGGTGGCGGCCAGATCGTCGAGGTCGAAGCCGAGCAGGAACACGGCCGGCCGGTGTGGAGCGTCGAGATCGTCGCGGGCGACACCGAGCACGAGGTGGACGTCGACCGGGACAACGGGTCGGTGGTCAAGGCCGAGCAGGAGCCGGTCGACGACGACGACAAGGACGACGACGACTGACCGTCCGATGCCGCCGCCCGCCACCGACCTTCCGCGGCGGGCGGCGGGCTGAACGAGGTCCGGCACGTGGCGACGCGGTGTTGGTGGTCCCTCGGCGGCTCCTGGTCCGGCGGCTGTTGCTGGTCCGTCGGCTGTTGCTGGTCCC
>NZ_JBEXHP010000240.1:0-1518 GCF_040607895.1 Micromonospora sp. NPDC005220 | reverse complement strand
GCCTGCCGCCGGCCGGCTTACCGCCCCGCGTCGCGCGGAGCGCGACGCCTTGATCCAGAACAGAGGAAATCGGCAGCAGCGTGGGGGCGATAGGTAGAGCGAGGCATCTCGATCGGCATGAGTGACGACCTTTCGTCAGGGATGGACGGCAACGGTCCCTGACGATCATGGCAATCGAAGGTCATCGCCGTAAAGGATGCCGGTCTGCGCAGCCAACTCTCAAGGCGCGGGTACCTTGCGAGCCAGCGAGATCATGGCAGCCTTCGGCCTGCTCGTCCCCTTGAATCCAAACCCCGGCGGTGCTGGTCTTCGCCTCCATGCCGCCTTACCTTGAACGCGGTCGTCCACACACGGCTGCCGCCACCCCGGTTTGGCGAAGTCTCCCTATTCCTGAGGTTGAAGGCTTTGCCTTCTTGCTCTCGAGTGAATTCAGCTCGTCTTGTAGATCTCGAAGCCAGGTCTTCGTATCCTGAAAGTCATACTTCTCTAGGCCCTGCAGATCGAGGTCATGGCGTAGGGATTGGAGAGATAGGTTGCGAAATGCATAAAGCTCCTCTGGCCTCTGTCCTTGGGCATGCCATTTGCTACACAGAATTCGCAGGCCCAATATGGCCCCTCTGGTGGTAGAGCTCGCACACATTCCACCGGTCGAATAGACCCATTTGTTCAGATTTATGGCGACCTCCAAGGCTGTATCTGCCGTGATTGGTTCGGCTGCGCCGTGGGAAAGCGGGGCCATGGCACCAAATGCAGCTGGATACGAGTCCAAGCGTAGCTTGTACAACTCAAGGCTCCACGCTATCTTTGTCTCGAAAACCCACTTACTTTTTTCCCGCCGAAACTGGAGCCATGCTAGCGAGCTGCTGACAATGCCGATAGTTAGCGCAACCAAGCCCGAGATCGTGGCGGCGGTGACAGAGACCTGCATGACTTGACAAAAGCCCATGACATGCGCGGCGTCAATCTGTATGTCAGGTTCCCGCCGCATCGATCACTCATTCTGATCGGCCAGAGCAAGGTCGCGTTACCAGCTTCTCCCGGCGACGCCGGTGCCCGCAGTCACGCTTGCCGCTGCCACGCGGTGCAGGGAGTAGCCCAACCTTGCCGCTGGCGCGTCCTGACACCTCGCTTACAAGCTCTGTGCACCCCGTCCGTACTTGTCCGCCGGCGGCTGCACGCTCGGAGCTTCGTCCATGGCAGGGCTCGTCAGTGTGCTGCTGTCCGGCGCGGTTGCTGTCAGCGTTGCTGTCGACAGCCAGTCCGCCGGCGCGACCGAGGCTGTGAGCTTCCCCCGCTTTGATGGAGGGGTGGTTACCTGCTGCCGGTCGGTGCAGGGGTGATGATATCTGGCTCGGTCTGGCTGGTCTGTTGGTGGTGCCAGGCGGTCTCGTACTCGTCGGGGCTGAGGTCGCCCAGTTCTTTTTGGATGCGGCGGGTGTTGTACCACCCGTCGATGTAGGCGAAAATCGCGTTCTCGGCCTCGTCGCGGGTCCGCCAGCTTGTGCGGTAGACGAGTTC
>NZ_JBEXHP010000239.1:0-1606 GCF_040607895.1 Micromonospora sp. NPDC005220 | reverse complement strand
GTCGATGTCAGCAGTCACGAGCAGACAACGACACCCTTCCCTATGCGGTACGACCACCGCCTCACCAGCTCAGATTTGGGACTCAGTCATCTAGGCCAGCAGACCCTCGGCCAGCAGGTGGTCGAAGATGATCTGGTCCACGGGCGAGGTGCGATGCCGGTCGGCATACCCGAGCCAGGCCATCTCGGCGATCTCGCTGGCCGGCCGCAGCTGCCCCTGGTATCCGGCCCGGTAGCAGGTCATCCGCACTGTGATGCCGGTCGCGTGCCCGTGCGCCTGCGCACTGAAGGTGCCCAGGTGCACGGCGCCACGCGCGTCCACGTCGACGCTCAGCTCCTCGCCGATCTCCCGGCGCAGGGTTTCCAGGTCGGTCTCGCCGGGCTCGCGTTTGCCACCCGGCAGGTACCAGACGTCCTTGCCCGTCGACCGGGTGCTCAGCACCCGATCGTCCTCGATGAGGATCCAGGCGACCTTGTCGATCTCACGCACGATGTTCCTTCCGGCTGCCGGGATCGGGGACGCTACCAGCCGGCACCGCGCTCAGTCGGCCAGCAGGTCGAGCAGCAGCGCGGCGGTCCAGCCGAACGACGGTGAGCCGAGCCCGGCGCCGGTGTCCGGGTGGAAGTACTCGTGGCAGCCGGCCCCGGCGACCAGATCGATCATCGAGCGGCGCAGCCCGGCGGCCAGCTCCGGGTGCCCGTGCGTGAGCAGCCCACGCCGCACCAGCCAACCGACGTTGAGCCAGCTCGGCCCCCGCCAGTAACGCAGCGGCTCGAAGTCGGGCGAGGTGCGGTCGTAGGTGGGAAGCGGGCGATCCATCCGCCGGGCCACCCCGAAGCGCGCCGAGCGGGCCTCGACGACCAGCGCGTCGGCCTGCCGGGCCGGCAGGTCGGGCAGGATCAGCGGGGTCAGCCCGAGCACGGTACGGGCGCTCACCAGCCGGTCGGTGCGCAGGTCACGGGGCTGGAACGTGCCGGTGTCCGGGTCGTACAGCCTGCGGAGCAGGGCGTCGGTGATCCGGGCCGCGCGGGCCCGGTGCGGCCCGGGGTCGTCGCCGACGAGTGCGGCGATCTCGGCGAGGGCGTGTTCGGCGGCCCCGAACGCCGCGTTGAACAGCGGGCACTCCACCAGGAACGGGTGACCGGTGGCCAGGTCGTGGTCGGAGTAGCCGTGGTCGCGGTAGGCCGCGACGATCGCCAGGTAGCGCGCGTAGTCCAGGTCCGTGGGGCGGTGCGCGGCGTCGGCGTGCCTGGTGTCGTGCCGACGGTACGCGGACATGACGGCCGCCTCGGCCGGCACCGCGGCCATCGGCTCGTCCCAGGCCGGGCTGTTGTCCAACCCGGACTCCCACGGGTGCACGATGCAGGCCAGCCCGTCGCCGGCCACGTCCCGCCGGTCGGCCAGGTAGCGCTGCTGGGCGACCAGCGCGGGATAGAGCCGGCGCAGCGCGGCCAGACCGGTCGGGTCGGGTGCCCGCCGGTACGCCAGCAACGCGGCGAGCGCGTGCACCGGCGGCTGGACCAGGCCGGAGGAGGCCACCGTCGCCCGCGACACCGAGGCCTCGCTGACTTCGGCCTGTTGGGCGATGTCGGACAGTCGAGCGCGC
>NZ_JBEXHP010000238.1:0-1698 GCF_040607895.1 Micromonospora sp. NPDC005220 | reverse complement strand
ACTGGGCCCACGCCGCGGACGCCGCACTGCCCACCACAGCGCATGGCGTCCTCCAACCCGCATTCGCTTACCAATCTTGGACACTTTCCGTTCCCAGCTAACGGAAACTGTCCAAGATCTGCGTGCACGGTCCGGGGTATCACCGGTTGGTCCGCTGGCCCGCCGACCCGAAGGGCAGTCGCGGGGTCAGCAGGCCCGGTCGCGGGCCAGGCCGCCGAGCCCGCAGGCCACCTCGCGGGCCAGGCCGCCGAGCCCGCAAACCAGGTCACAGACACCCAACCCACGAGCCCGGATACCAGGTCACAGACACCCCCCCGAGCCCGCAAGCCAGGTCACGAACACCCAACCACCGGGCCCGCGGGGGACGCCGCCAACGCGCCCACCCACCCGCAGGGCAGGCTGCCAAACACACTGCACTCACCCGCAGGGCCCGCCAGGCGCATAGCCCGCCGCCGTCAGAGCTCTCGACGACCCGGGTGGCGGCGCTGTGCGGTGGATCAGCGGACGGTGACGGTGACCGTGTGCCAACCGGTGGCGCCGTCCGGGACGACGTCCTGCTTGCGTTCGGTCTGGGTTTCGCCTGTTGCGTCCGTCGCTCGGACCTGGAGCCGGTGCTCGCCCGGCGTGGCGTCCCAGCGCCAGGACCACTGCACCCAGGTGTCCACCGACACGGTCGGGGCCAGCTCGGCCTCCTGCCACTGGCCGTCGTCGACGCGTACCTCGACTCGACGGATGCCTCGGTGCTGCGCCCAGGCCACGCCGGCGACGGTCACCGGTCCGGCGGTCAGCCGGTTGCGCCTCCGGGGCGTGTCGATCCGCGACTGGGTCTTGATCGGCCCCTCGCGGGACCAGCCGCGCGGCACCCAGTACGCGTCGAAGTCAGCGAACCGGGTCAGCTCAAGTTCGGTCACCCACTTGCAGGCTGACACGTAGCCGTAGAGGCCCGGCACCACCATCCGGACCGGGAAGCCGTGCTCGACCGGCAGCGGCTCACCGTTCATCCCAACGGCGAGCAGCGCGTCCCGTCCGTCGCGCAGCGCGCCGGTGGGGGTACCGCAGGTCCAGCCGTCGACCGACCGACCAACGACCTGGTCGGCGTCGTCGTCCGGCTCGACCTCGTCCAGCAGTTCCCGCAGGGGTACGCCGAGCCAGCGGGCATTGCCGATCAGGTCCCCACCCACCTCGTTGGAGACGCAGGCAAGCGTGACGTACCGCTCGACCAGCGGTCGGGCCAGCAGATCCGCGTAGCTGTAGGTGCGTTCCCTGCCGACCCGCCCGTGGATCCGCAGTCGCCAGGTGTCCGGGTCGACCTGGGGCACCACCAGCGCGGTGTCGATCCGGTAGAAACCGAAATTCGAGCTGACGTACGGCGCGACCTGGGTCAGCGAGAGGTCCGCGCCGGCCGGCACAGCCGGTGCGGGGGCGGCCGGCGCGGGCAGGCGGATCGCATCCCGGGCCGCGGAGACGCCGCGCCGGCCCGCCAGCCAGCGTCCGCCGAGACCGGCCACCACGGCCGTGCCGAGCAGCACCCCGCTCCCGGTGAGGAACCGCCGCCGTGACTCCGGGTCGACCCCCTCGACCGCCGCCGGCGGTCCGGCAGGAGTGACCGGCCGGCTCTCGGTTGCTGGGGAGGCCCCCGTCGGCGGCTCGTCCCACGACTCTGACC
This sequence comes from Micromonospora sp. NPDC005220, assembly GCF_040607895.1. Taxonomy (NCBI): domain Bacteria; kingdom Bacillati; phylum Actinomycetota; class Actinomycetes; order Micromonosporales; family Micromonosporaceae; genus Micromonospora; species Micromonospora sp. NPDC005220. The sequence goes on along the minus strand of NZ_JBEXHP010000238.1, from coordinate 32 downwards.
CCGAGCCGGCCGGCGGCACCGCGCCGGGCGCG
>NZ_JBEXHP010000237.1:0-1727 GCF_040607895.1 Micromonospora sp. NPDC005220 | reverse complement strand
GGCGGCGGCCGGCTCGGCGACCGGGCAGACCAGCTCCAGGCCGGCGCGGGTGATGCCGGCGGCGACCATCGCCACGTCGGTGACCACCGGCGCCCCGGCGCGCAGCGCGGTCAGCCCGGATTCCAGGGCGGCCTCGTCGCAGACGAGGTCGTCGACGTACGCGAGGTCGGCGCTGGCGTGCACCACCCGCTCGGTCACCGCTCGGCTCAGCGGCGGCAGGTGCGACAGGTCGACGCGTTCGCGCAGGATGCGGTACGACTCGACCTCGATGGGATGCACCACCCGGCTCATCGGGCTCCTTCGCGGGGGTCGGGTCCGACGACGCGGATCGCGTCGACCGGGCAGATCTCCAGGCACTCCAGGCAGCCGGTGCACCGGTCGACGCGGACCGTGACGCCACCGGCGACCGGTCGGATCGCGTGTGTGGGGCAGGTGAGCAGGCAGGCGCCGCAGCCCTGGCAGGCGTCGATCGTCACGAGCGCCACCGGTACCCCCGGGGGGTGACCATCCGGCCAGCGACCAGCCGGGTGTCGCTGCTGCCGACGACCACGACGCTGTACATGTCGACGATGGCCGGGTCGAGTGTGGCCACTGTGGCGAGCTGCACCTGTTCGCCGGGGCGGCTGGCGTTGCGCACCACACCTACCGGGGTGTCCGGGGGCCGATGCGCGGCGAGGATGCCGAGCGCCTTGCCGAGCTGCCAGTCCCGGGCCCGGCTGCGCGGGTTGTAGAAGAGCGTCACGAAGTCACCTTCGGCGGCGGCGGTCACCCGCCGCTCGATGACGTCCCACGGGGTGTGCAGATCGGACAGGCTCACGTAGGCGTGATCGTGGCCGAGCGGCGCGCCGAGCAGCGCCCCGGCCGCGAGGGCGGCGGTCACTCCGGGCACGCCCACCACGTCGATCCGCTGGTCGGCGTACTCCAGGGCGGGGCTGGCCATCGCGTACACCCCGGCGTCGCCGGAGCCGATCAGCGCGACCGCCCGGCCGGCGGCGGCCTCGGCGACGGAGGCGCGGGCGCGCGCCTCCTCCGCGCCCAGCCCGCTGGAGAGCACCCGGGTGCCGGGGCGGAGCACGTCGCGGACCTGGTCCAGGTACTGGTCGAGGCCGACCACCACGGCGGCGCGACGCAGCTCGGCCACCGCGCGGGGGGTGCGCAGGTCGGCGGCGCCCGGACCGAGGCCGACGACGGCGAGCCGGCCGCGTGGCGCGTGCCGGGCCACCGCCACGGTGGCCATCGCCGTCGCGGTCTTGCCCACCAGCAGCGTCGCGTCGTCGGCCCGGCCGTCCGGGCCGAGCAGGGCCGCGGCCTCCGCCACGCTCGGCGTGCCGACCGCGGCGCGGACCACCTCGCTGGGGTGCGGCACGTCGACCGCCGCCAGCCGCGTCGCCGGCCAGGTCATCAGGGGTACGCCGAGCGCGTCGGCGGTGCTGCGGATGCCCGCCTCGTCGGCCTTGATGTCGGCGGTGGCCAGGCAGCGCAGGCTGGCCGGGTCGAGGCCGGCCTCGGCCAGCACCGCGGCTGCGACACCGCCTCCGGCGCCGGAACCGACGATCACGACGTCACAGTCGAATTCGGTCGTCTCGGTGCAGCGCAGCGGTGTCAACGCGGGCGCGGGCGCCGTGGTCAGCGGGCCGGCCGGGGCCGGATAACCGATCTCCTTCCACAGCGGATTGACGCCCGCCGGGCCCGGGGTGATGTTGTAGGACAGCAGCGACGCTTGTTTG
>NZ_JBEXHP010000236.1:0-1769 GCF_040607895.1 Micromonospora sp. NPDC005220 | reverse complement strand
CGATCCACATGCAACGACCGCGGCACCACACCATGCCGCATCGCCAAGACCACCTTCATCACACCGGCCACACCCGCCGCCGCCTGCGTATGACCGACATTCGACTTCACCGACCCCAACCACAACGGCCGAACCCGACCCCGCCCATAAGCGGCAATCACCGCCTGCGCCTCGATCGGATCACCGAGCCGAGTGCCTGTCCCGTGCGCCTCCACCACGTCCACGTCGGCCGGTACGAGGCGCGCGTCGGCCAGCGCCCGTTCGATGACCCGCTGCTGCGCCGGCCCGTTGGGCGCGGTCAGGCCGCTGCTGGCGCCGTCGGAGTTGACCGCCGAGCCGCGTACCACCGCGAGGACCGGATGGCCGTTGCGGCGCGCGTCGGAGAGTCGTTCCAGCAGCAGCATGCCGGCCCCCTCGGACCAGCCGGTGCCGTCGGCGGCCTCCGCGAAGGGCTTGCACCGCCCGTCCGCCGCCAACCCGCGCTGCCGGCTGAACTCCACGAACATGCCGGGGGTGGCCATCACCGTGACGCCGCCGGCGAGGGCCAGGTCGCACTCGCCCTGCCGCAACGCCCGACTCGCCAGGTGGATCGCCACAAGCGACGACGAACACGCCGTGTCGACAGTGACCGCCGGCCCCTCCAACCCCAGCACGTACGCGACCCGCCCGGTCGCCACACTCCCGGCACTACCACTGCCCAGATAGCCCTCCAGCTCCGCGTCTGGGCGGGCCACCGAGGTGTAGTCGCTGTAGGCGACGCCCGCGTACACGCCCACGGCCCGGCCCCGCAGCCCGGCCGGGTCGATGCCGGCCCGCTCGATCGCCTCCCAGGACGTCTCCAGCAGCAGCCGCTGCTGCGGGTCCATCGCCTGCGCCTCGCGGTGGCTGATCCCGAAGAAGTCGGCGTCGAAGAGGTCGATGCGGTCGAGGAAACCGCCGTGCCGGGTGTACGAGGTGCCGGGCCGCGCCGGGTCCGGGTCGTGGATCGCCTCCAGATCCCACCCCCGGTCGGTCGGGAAGTCACCGACGGCGTCCCGGCCGTCGGCGAGCAGCCGCCACAGGTCCTCCGGGCTGCGCACGCCGCCGGGTAGCCGGCAGCTCATGGCCACGATGGCGATCGGGTCGGGCTCCTCCAGCTCGCGGACCCGTTGCCGGGTCCGGCGCAGGTCGTCGGTGACCAACCGCAGGTACTCGCGGAGCTTGTCTTCGTTTGACATTCCGGTGGCTCCCCGCTTCACGACAGTCCGAGCTCGTGGTCAATGAGGGCGAACAACTCGTCGTCGTCCACCGGCGCGGGTCGCGGTGAGTCCGCCTCCGCTCCGGCGTGGCGAACCTTGGTCAGCAGCGCCTCCAGGCGGGCGGCGACCCGGCGCCGAGTGGCGGTGTCGTCGGCGGCCGAGGCGACGACGGCCGCCAGGCGATCCAGCTCCGCGAGGACGTCGGTCCCGTCGGCGCCGGCGAGTTCGGCCTCCAGGTGCCGGGCCAGCGCGCCGGGTGCCGGATGGTCGAACAGCACAGTGGCCGGCAGCGGCAGACCGGTGCTCTCGGTGAGCTGGTTGCGCAGCTCCACGGCGGTCAGCGAGTCGAAACCGGCGTCGAGGAACCCCTTGTCGGGGTCGATGCCGGCCGGGTCGGGGTGCCCGAGGACGGCGGCGGCGCTCACCCGTACCAGATCGAGCAGGACCTCGATGCGCGCGGACGCGGACCGCCCGGTCAGACGCCGCCGCAACGCGGCCCCGCCGGGTTCGGCACCGGCGGCGGCCCGGCGG
>NZ_JBEXHP010000235.1:0-1958 GCF_040607895.1 Micromonospora sp. NPDC005220 | reverse complement strand
CCGCCGGCCCGGACGGTTCGCCGCGCGGTGGCCGAGGCACCCTGCCCGGCCCGGCCGGCGGTCGATCACGGCGACGTGGCAGCAAGACGGGCATGACCGGCTCAGAAGATCATCAAGGTTCTCTACGCCATGCTGATCGCCCGAAGTGAGTCATGCCCGCGCTGCCATCATCGCTGATCTCGTCCCTGTCCTGCGCACCGGCTCTGACTGTTGCCGAAACCGCCGGTGGGCTGCCCGAAGCGCTCGCCGGTCTGCCTGATCCACGGGCCCGGCGAGGTGTCCGGCACCGGCTGGCCGGGCAGGCCGGCCTTCTTCGTGGCGGCGATGATCCCCTTGGCGTTGGCGGTCTGCTCGTCGTTCAGGTCGATGCGCGACTGGGCGCCCTGCACACCATGCGGGATCAGCTGGCCCGTGTCCGGCTTGTCGGCCTGCACGGTCACCGCGACGGGCTTGGCGTCCACGGGTCACACCCACAACCGGACAGGTAGCCCCAGTGGTCACGGACCGGGACGGCGGACCAGCAGCACCACGGCCACCCCGACGAACCGGTCGGTTCCGGTGACGGCGAACTCGCGGCGGAGCAGCTCGGCCCGGGCGGGCGCGATGCCCTCGTACGGGTCGCCCGCCCCGCCGACGACCAGCCAGATCCGCCGGACGTCGCCCAGGCAGGGAGCGGGATCGGCGCAGTCGATCGCCCAGAACCCGCCGGACCGGCCGGGCGGCACGGCGAGGAAAACGTCCCGCGGCGCCGTGCGCAACTGGTACGCCATCGGCAGTGGGGCTTTCCAACTGAGCCAACCGGAGTAGGCGATGCCGTCATCGGCCTCGTACCGCCGGTCGATCAGGGCGGCGGCGGCGCGGTAGTCCGGCTCCCCCGGCACCGGGCTGCGTCGGGCCTCCACCTGGCCCGGCAGGCCCAACCCGGCGACGGCCAGCACGGCCGCGCCGAGCACCGCAGGCCCGCCCGCCGGCAGCGCGCGCCGCAGCGCGGCGACCGGCACGGCGATCCCGACCGCCGCCAGCAGCGCCCAGGCGGGCAGCGTGAACAACACGAACCGGGCCAGGAAGAGGTGCACCAGCGGGTGGCTCAGGTAGCAGCACACCGCCGGCGCCACGGCCCAGACCAGCAGCGGAAGGAGCAGTGCGCGCCGCCGGCGCCAGAGCACGGCGGCGCCGGCCAGGCCGGTCCCGACGAACGTCACGGCGACCGGGAGGGAGCCGAACAGCTCCCGGGGGAAGCGGGCGAGCGCCGCCTGGTCGCGGGGGATCCAGGAGACCTGGTCGGCCTGGCGGGACGCCGCGTACAGCAGGGGCGCCGCGGCCACGGCGACCACCAGCACGGTGAGCGCCCAGGCCCACCGGGCCCGCCGGGCACCGCCGCGGCGGACCGCCGAGCCGACCAGCAGCGCGTGGGCTGCCAGCACCGTCGCCGCGACGGCGTGCAGGCAGGTCAACGCCAGCAGGCAGCCGCCGTAGCGGACCCACCGCGGCCACGAGGGCCGGTCCAGCGCCCCGACCAGGGCGAGCGTAGCCAGCACGGTGAGGGCGACGACCCAGGCGTACGAGCGGGCCTCCTGCCCGTACCGGGACACCGACGGGATCGCGACGAAGAGCAGGCCGGCGGTGACCCCGACGGTGCGGTCGTACAGCTTCGCGCCGAGCAGGGTGAGCGCGCCGGCGGCCACCGCCGTGCCGACGATGGACGGGAACCGCAGGGCGAGGGTGGAGTCCCCGGCCAGCGCGGTCCACCCGCGCAGGGCCAGGTAGTAGAGGGCGTGGGTGAGGTCCATGTTGCCGAGCAGATGCCGCAGGTCCGGCCACGCGAGGGTGGTGGTCAGCCAGCTGACCGACTCGTCGAACCAGATCTCGCGGCCGCCGCTGCCGAGGGCCGCGACCGCGAACGCGACGAGACTGACGGGCAGGGCGACGCGGGTACGCGACACCGGCGCACCCGCCCG
>NZ_JBEXHP010000234.1:0-2138 GCF_040607895.1 Micromonospora sp. NPDC005220 | reverse complement strand
ACTCGGCCCCCCCCCCGGGGGGGTGCTCCCACGACCCCCGCCGGGCCCGCACGGCTGCGCGGGTGCTGCCGGCGCGGCTCGTCGGCTGGTCGTCGAGGCGTTGACCGATACCGATCGACGCTCCTACTATCTGCACCGTGAATGCATATTTGGGCCGGCTCGCGGGCCGGGTCGCCACCGCTCTGGTGGCGGGCGCGGTTGCCCTCCTGGCCTCCGACGACGCTGCCTGGATCACCGGGCAGGCCATCGTCTGCGACGGCGGCGTCTCACTGACCGGCCGGGCCGGATGACGGCGTCGGCGGAGTGTCCGGGGCCGCTGATCAACGGCTGTCTAGACTCGGCGGTGCGTCGGGGGAAGCCGTGGCGGTGAGGGGGCGAGGGCGGATGGACGGGGTCGATGTGGCGGGCCGGGTCGACGGGCGCACCGCCCGCGCCGAGCGGACCCGCGCGGCCATCGTCGAGGCGCACCTCGCGCTCATCTCCGAGGGTGACCTCCGCCCGACCGGGGAACGCATCGCCGAACGGGCCGGCATCTCGCTGCGCACCCTCTGGACCAACTTCAAGGACATGGAGACGCTCTTCGAGGCCAGCGGCGCGGAGGTGCTCCGTCAGCAGGACGCCGCCCACCGGCCGATCTCACCCGCGCTGCCGTTGCCGAAGCGGGTCGACGCGTACTGCCGGCAGCGGGCTCGGCTGCTCCAGCTCATCGCACCGTCGGCGCGGGCCGCCCAGATGCGTGAGCCGGTCTCCGAGCAGCTGCACCGCAACCGTCTCAAGCACATCGAACGGGTCCGTGAAGAGGTCGAGGAGCTCTTCGCCGTCGAGCTGGCCGAGGCCGGGCAGGGGCGGGAGCAGTTGCTCAACGCCCTGGTGACGGCGAGCACCTGGCAGGCCTGGTCGATGCTGCGCTACGGGCTCGGTCTGGGCGTGGACCAGGCCCGCGCGGTGATGTCCCGGACCGTGGGCGCCCTGCTGGCCGAGGTCGCGCCCGACTGATTCCGGCCCGGCCCGATATCGCCCCCTCTTTCCATTCGGTTTCCGATGGGTAACACTGGCAGGCATGGTTACTGCATCAAGAGTGCAACTAACCGTGCTGCGTGGCCGGGACGACGAGTGCCGGGCCGTCCGGAGCCTGCTCGACGGCATGACCAGTGCCGGCGGTGCCCTGCTGCTGCGCGGAGAGCCCGGATCGGGCCGGACGGCGCTGGTCGGCTACGCCCATCGGCACGCCGAGGGTGGCTGCACCGTGCTCGCCGGCAGCGGGCTGGCCGAGGAAGCCGGCCTGCCGTACGCCGGCCTGCAACGTCTGGTCGACCCGGTGCTCGACCGGGTCGCCGTCCTGCCCGGCGAGCAGCGCCACCTGCTGCGGCGCGCGCTGGCCGGGGCGAGCTGCCCGGCCGGACGGCAACTGACGCTGTCGATGGCGGTGCTCGGGCTGCTCGCCGCCGCCGCCCGGGACCGGCCGTTGCTCGCCACCATGGACGACATCGACCGAGGTGACCCACAGACCGCGCAGGTGCTGGCGTTCGTGGCCCGCCGACTGCGGCACCTGCCCCTCGCCGTCCTGCTCACCGCGGACGTCACCGCCAACCTGGACGGGATTCCGGCGCACCGACTGCGCGCGCTGACCGCGCACGAGAGCGCCGGCGTCCTCAGCGACCGGCTCCGTCGACTGACCGAGCGCGAGGGCGTCGACCGCCTCCCCGAGCGGCCCGCCGCGTCGGCAGTGACCGCCCTGGCCACCATCGGCGGGGGCAACCCGCAGGCCCTGGCGGACCTCGCCGAGATGCTCACCGCCGGGCAGTGGCGGGGGGAGGAGCCGCTGCCCGCCGCGCCACCGGCGGATGGAGCGCTCGGTCGCGCGTACCGCGCCCGGCTGGACCGGCTGCCCCCGGAGACCCGACGGGTGCTGCTGCTCGCCGCGCTCGACGACGACGGCGAGCCGGGCACCCTGATCCGGGCCGCGGCGGCCGCCGGCACCGAGGTCGAGGCGCTCGCCCCGGCGGAGGTCGCCGGCCTGGTCCGCGTCGAGCAACGCGATGTCACCTTCCCGCAGCCGCTGGTGCGCACCATGATCGCGGCCAGCGCGCCGCTCGCGGAGCGCCGCGCGGCGCACCGACTGCTCGCCGAGGTGCTGG
>NZ_JBEXHP010000233.1:0-2214 GCF_040607895.1 Micromonospora sp. NPDC005220 | reverse complement strand
CCCCGATCATGGCGGCGGCGGCGGTGAGCGTCGGCGCCGCCTTCACCGCGACCCTGGTCTACCGCGTCGCGGACGCCCTCGACCACGGCGACATCCCCGACCCGATCCGACCCAACCCGCCGATCGTCGGCCCGCTGGAACCGCCGGTGGCCTACTGGTGGGCGGCGCTCGCCGGGCTGGCCGCACTGCTGATCGGCGCGGCGGTGACCTCGGCCACCCTCCTGCTGACCCGCCGGCGGCGACGCAGACTGGCGGCGCGGATCATCGAACGGGACTACCCCGACCTGCCGGCGCGGGACGCGCACCGGCTGGGCCTGGTCCGGGAGACGATCGCCCGGTCCCGGATCACCGAGGAGCTGGGCCCGGTGCTGATCGCGTTCCTGCTGATCGCGTCGCTCGGGCTGGTCACCGTCGCCTTCGACGTGATCGGGATCGGTCCCACCCAGCTCGCGGCCCGCCTGGGTGGACAGGGGGGCGCCTTCGCCGTGCTCGCCGCCTACGTCACCGACGCCGGGGTCTGGGCGATCAGCCTGCTGGTGATCTGCCTGCTGATCCTCGGGTTCCGGGCGTACCGGTCGGCGCAGACCCGGCGGGTGGTGGCGGTGCTGTGGGACCTCGGCACGTTCTGGCCCCGAACGGTCCACCCGTTCGCGCCGCCCTGCTACGCCGCCCGCGCTGTTCCGGAGCTGGCGAAACGGGTCACCGGCCTCACCGCGCGAGGACCGGTGGTCATCTCCGGGCACAGCCACGGCTCGGTGCTCGCCGCCGCCACCATCCTGCAACTACCGCCGTCGGTGCTGGCCCGGGTGTCGCTGTTGACCTACGGCTCACCGCTGCGACGCACCTACGCCCGGCTCTACCCGGCGTACCTCGGGCCGCGGACGCTGCGCGACCTGGGCGGGCGGATCGGCTGGCGGTGGCGCAACCTGTGGCGCGACACCGACCCGATCGGCGGACCGATCTTCCCTCCGGGCCCGGACGGCCCACCACCCCGCGTCCACGTCGACGAGCGACTGCGTGATCCCCGCAGCCTGACCATCGACCCGGACGACACCGTGCCGCCGCCGATCGAACGACACTGGCCCTACCACACCCAGGCCGCGTATCAGGCTGCCGTCCGCGAGCTGACCGACCGCTCCCGCTGACCGCAGGGCCCGCCCAGCACGGTCACGGCAGCGTCGTGACCAGGGCCGCGACCCGGTCCCGGTCGAGGGTCCCGTCGGCCACCCACACCCGGTACCGGCCGTGCCGGCTCCCACCGGCCGGCACCACCGCCGGCCGGTGGAACGCGAACGCCACACCGACCCCCGGATACATCCCGGTCCGCACGAACCACCGGTCGTCCCGGCCGAGGCCCGTGAAGACCAGGGTGTACGCCCCGCCGCCCGACCGGACGCCGGTCAGCGCGAGCCACGGCGCGGCACTGCCGTTGACCGTCTCCTCCCCGGCCGCGTCGGCGGTGAACACCGCCGGTTCGCCGTCGGCGGCGGCCCGCCAGAAGAACCCGCCGTAGCCGGCCCCGCCCGGACGGCCGTTCGTGGCCGGGCTGCCCAGCCGCACCTCCCGGTCGTCCGGGGCGACGAGGACGGACTCCACGTCGAGCCGCCAGGCGTCCGGCCCGACCACCGACGCGGTGAGCCACCTCCGTTCGGTCAGCAGCACCCCGCCGGCCCGGTCGCGCCACTCGAGGTCGTGCGCGTACCGGCCCGGGGACCGTTCGACCTCGCCGGTGTGCGCGATAACGCCGTGGTCGTCACGCCAGGTGTAGCCGACGTCGCGGACGTAGGTGCGCCCGCCCCAGAGGTTGCTGCCGTCGACGTCCTGCACCGCGAGGGACGCGCCGAGGTGCCACACGTGGTCGGCGGGGAGCGCGTCGGTGACCACCGTTCCGCCGAGGGTGCGTACCGGGTGCAGGTACGGTCGGGGCCCGTGCCGCGCGTCCAGCGCCGGGGCGAGCACATACTCGGCCACCTCCGTGACCCCGGCCGTCAGCCGCACCGGCTCGCCACTCACGGCAGCTCCCGGCGGCCGACGACGGCGGCCGCGACCGGCCGGCGGACGGTGACGGCATGCAGGGCGGCCACGGTGTAGCCGGCGAGGATCGGCACCGCGACCGGGGTGACCAGGACCGCGAGCAGCCCGGCCAGCACGACCACCCCGGTGAGCGCGGCCCAGCGGGTGGGCGCGTCGAGGCAGGCGCGGGCGACGTCCGGC
>NZ_JBEXHP010000232.1:0-2227 GCF_040607895.1 Micromonospora sp. NPDC005220 | reverse complement strand
TGCCGACGCTGTTCGAGAACGGGTACCCCAACGAGTCCGGTCTGGTCTTCGCCCCGGACGGCACCGCCCACTGCCTGCTGCGGCGCCGGCTCCGGTGCGGCGAGCGCCCGCTCGATCTCGGCCTCGCTGCGCACCCCACCCGGGGTGCCGGTGATGCTCTCGCCCACCAGCCGGATCGCGCCCAGGCCGATCACTGTGGCGATGGCGGCGGTGGCCACCCACCCGGTGGCGACGACGATCGAACGACGGCCCATCCCCTGACTATCCCCGATCCGTCCTTGTCGTTGGCACATCCGAACGCTAAGGCATGGTTAACGTGCACCGTGCTGCCAACGGCAGCGGTTAGCCTGCCAGCTGTGGCCCGCCTGTTGCTCATCGAGGACGACCTGACGATCCGTACCCCGCTGATCCGGGCCCTGCGCGAACGCGGCCACGCGGTGGCCGCGGCCTCGACCGCGATGGCCGGGCTCCGCGACGCGCTGGAGGACCGGCCCGACCTTGTCGTGCTCGACCTGGGCCTGCCCGATCTGGACGGCCGCGAGCTGCTGCGGATGCTGCGCGCGGTCAGCTCGGTGCCGGTCATCGTGGCCACCGCGCGCGACGACGAGGCCGAGATCGTCCGGGTGCTCGACGCGGGCGCCGACGACTACGTGGTCAAGCCGTTCACCGCGGCGCAGCTCGACGCCCGCACCCGGGCGGTGCTGCGGCGCGGCCCGTCCGGTGCCGACGGGCAGGACCCGACGCTGGTTGTCGGCGGGCTCCGCGTCGACCCCCGGGCCCGGCAGGTCACCCTGGACGGGGCCGCGGTCGAGCTGACGCCCCGCGAGTTCGACCTGCTGCACCACCTGGCCGGCCGCCCCGGCCAGGTGGTCACCAAACGTGAACTGCTCACGGAGGTGTGGCAGATCCCGTACGGCGGCGCCGACAAGACCGTCGACGTGCACCTGTCCTGGTTACGTCGCAAGTTGGGGGAGAACGCCCAGCAGCCTCGCTACCTGCACACCGTGCGGGGTGTCGGGGTACGTCTCGAAGCCCCGCCGGCGCAGCCGTGAGGGCGCGTCTCGCGCTGCTGGTCGCCGCGGTCAGCGTCCTCACCCTCATCGCGTTCCTGGTGCCGTTGGCGCTGCTGGTCCGCACCGTCGCCGAGGACCGGGCCACCGTACGGGCCACCGCCGACGCGCAGAGCCTGGTGCCGGTGGTCGGCACCGCCGACGCGGCGACCATCCGGCTCACCGTCGAACAACTCGCCGCGGAGTCCGGGCGACCGGTGAGCGTCTTCCTGCCCGACGGCACGGTGCTCGGCGCCCAGACACCGCGAACGCCGGCGGTGGCTCTCGCCGCGCGCGGACAGAGCCTCACCGGGGAGTCGGCGGCCGGCCGGGAGGTGGTCATCGCCGTGCAGGGTCGGGCGGACGGCACCGGCGTGATCCGGATCGCGGTGCCACAGCACGAGCTGACCGCCGGGGTCACCCGGGCCTGGCTGGTGCTGGCGCTGCTCGGCGTGATCCTCGTGCTGATCGGGTTGGTGGTCGCCGACCGGTTGGCGCGCACCCTGGTCCGGCCGATCAGCGACCTCTCGGCCGTCTCCCACCGGCTGGCCAACGCCGAGTTGGACGCCCGGGTCACGCCGGCCGGCCCGCCCGAACTGCGCGAGGTGGCCGGCGCGCTCAACCACCTCGCCACCCGGATCCAGGTGCTCCTCGTGCAGGAGCGGGAGCAGGTCGCCGACCTGTCGCACCAGCTGCGGACGCCGCTGACGGCGTTGCGGCTGGAGGCGGAGTCGTTGCGTGATCCGGACGACGCCGCCCGGATCACCGCCGCCGCCGACGGGCTCGAACGTGCGGTCACCGGGCTGATCCGGCAGGCCCGGTGGCGGCACGCCCCGGCGGCGCAGCCGGCCTCCTCGGACGCGGCGGCGATCGTCGCCGACCGGGTCGCGTTCTGGTCGGTGCTGGCCGAGGACACCGGCCGGGCCGTCACCCTCGACCTGGCGGCCGGCCCCCTTCCCGTCGGGGTGGCCGTCGACAAACTGACGGCGGCCGTGGACGCCCTGCTCGGCAACGTCTTCGCGCACACCCCCGACGGCACGCCGTTCGCCGTCCGGCTCGCCCGCGAGGCGGGCGAGGTGCTCCTCGCGGTCATCGACGAGGGCCCGGGGATGCCGGCCGGGGCGGTCCGGCGGGGCGCCAGCGCGGCCGGTTCCACCGGCCTCGGCCTGGACATCGCC
>NZ_JBEXHP010000231.1:0-2351 GCF_040607895.1 Micromonospora sp. NPDC005220 | reverse complement strand
CTAGTGCTGTGACCACGAACGTTCGCGGTGTTGGGTGACACGTCGTCCGGCCTGTCGACTGGGCGGCGTCGCGGCGGTCAGGCGGTGGCAAAGCGGTGGCGGTGGCGGTGGCGGTGGCGGTGGCAACTTGCACGGGCTCGGCGGCTAAGAGCGCGTTTCACATTGCTGTCAGTCGGGTGTGTTGAAGGTGCGGCGTTGTTGGCGGGTGGCGGGTTCGCCTCGGGCGAGGCGGCGGAGCATACCGCCCAGGGCGGCCCATCGGATCATGGCCTCTGACGTTGCGCGGTGGGTTTCGTAGTCGCGGGCCAGGCGGCGGTGAGCGATGATCCAGGCCAGGGTCCGTTCCACGACCCAGCGGCGCGGGTGCACGACGAACCCTTGCTGGTCGGCGGGTTTGCGGACGATCTCGACGGTGGTGCGCAGCAGGTCGCGGGCCCAGTCGACGAGGCGACCGGCGAAGCCGGAGTCGGCGAAGACGGCCGGATCGGGGTGGCTGCGTAGGTGGCGAGCAGTGCGCCTTTGGCGCCGTCGCGGTCTTGCCAGGACGCGGCGAGGACCCAGACGGTGACCAGCAGGCCGAGGGTGTCGGTGACGATGAACCGTTTCCGGCCGTTGATCTTCTTCCCAGCGTCGTAGCCGCGGGAGTCGCGCGGAACAGTGTCGGCGCCCTTCACGCTCTGCGAGTCGATGATGCCCGCCGTCGGCTCGGGCTCGCGGCCGTGAGCCACCCGGATCTGCTCGCGTAGTTCGGTCAGGATCCGCTCGGTCACACCCCGGTCGTTCAGGCGGGTGAAGCGCGCGTACACGGTCTGCCAGGGCGGGAAGTCGACCGGCAGGTACCGCCACGCGCAGCCGGTGCGTACCACGTACAGGATGGCGTCGATGACGGCCCGGCGGGGATGCTTCTCTGGTCTGCCCATCCACTGCGGAGACGGCAGCATCGCCTCAATGATCTCCCACTCGGCGTCGGTCAGGTCAGAGGGGTACCGCCGCAATCGATCCATACCCGTCTACCGATCGAGTCACCCTCATCGATCGGACCGGCTGTGCGACACACCCGACCAACCCACAAACCAAACGCGCTCTAAGTGACCAGTAGGGTCTGCAGCTAGTGCCGTGACCACAAACGTTGGCCGGGTTGGGTGACACACCGGGTCGGGTCCGCGTAGCGGACCCGGTAACGGTTGAGGCTGTGGCGGTGGCAGAACCCGTTCGAGTACGCCGACTAAGTGATCAAGAAGGTCAGAAGCTGCAGCGGCTGGTGCGTCGCGGAACCGGATCGGCGGTGCGCCTGCGTCGGGCGATGGTCGTGCTCGCCTCAGCCGGCGGGAACACGGTCCCGGCGATCGCCCGTCTCGTGCAGGCTGACGAGGACTCGGTGCGCCAGGTCATCCACCGCTTTAACGAGATGGGGATGCCCAGCCTGGACCCTCAGTGGGCGGGTGGCCGTCCCCGCCAGATCAGTCCTGACGACGAGCAGTTCATCGTCTCGACGGCCAACACCCGCCCGATGAAGCTCGGGCTGCCGTTCACCCGCTGGAGCATCCGCAAACTCGCCGACCATTTGGCCGGCAACCCTGACCGCAGGGTGCCGGTGGGCCGCGAACGGCTGCGGCAGTTGCTGCGCAAACACGAGATCACGTTCCAGCGGACCAAGACGTGGAAGGAGTCGAACGATCCGCAACGGGAGGCGAAACTCGCGCGGATCGAGCACGTCAGCACCCACTTCCCGCATCGGGTGTTCGCGTTCGACGAGTTCGGACCCTTGGCGATCCGTCCGCAGGCCGGCTCCGGCTGGCAGCCCAAGAACCATCCGGACCGGCTGCCCGCGAACTACCACAAGTTGCACGGTGTGCGGCAGTTCCACGGTTGCTACTCCGTCGGTGACGACACGATGTGGGGCGTCGTCCGGCAGCAGAAGTCCGCGGCCAACACCCTCGCCGCTCTCAAGTCGATTCGCGCCGCCCGCCCGGACGGCGCCCCGATCTACGTCATCCTGGACAACCTGTCCGCGCACAAGGGCATCGCCATCCGCCGGTGGGCAGCTCGGAACAAGGTCGAGCTGTGTTTCACCCCGACGTACGCGTCCTGGGCCAACCCGATCGAGGCGCACTTCGGTCCGCTACGGACCTTCGTGATCGCCGGCTCCGACCACCGAAACCACCCGGCACTTGCTCGCCACCTGCACAAATACCTGCGCTGGCGCAACGCGAACGCCCGCCACCCCGACGTCCTGGCCGCTCAACGCCGCGAACGCGCACGCATCCGCAGCGAACGCCAACACCGCTGGGGACAGCCGACCACGAAAGCCGCCTAACCAACCCCGCGAACGTTTGTGGTCACGGCACTAG
>NZ_JBEXHP010000230.1:0-2470 GCF_040607895.1 Micromonospora sp. NPDC005220 | reverse complement strand
CGTGCCGCCGCGGCCGCCCAGGCCGCCGCGCCGCACCCCGAGCACTGCCAGCTCGGCGGTGCCGACGGGTGCACCGCGCGAGCCGAGATCAAAATCGCCGATTCGTGGGGCGATGCGGCGTGGGGCTGCCCCGCCCACGTCGAAGAGGCCATCCTCAACGTACGGTCGGTGTTCATCGCCAGCGAGGAGCTCGGCGGCCTGGCCGCCTACCTCAACCGCTGATCGCGCGGCAGCGCCGCACGTCGTCCGCTCGCTGACCGCTGCCGCACTCTGCTGTTGTACGCGCGCCGACCGAGGTCAGGGCGTCCAGCGCACCCCCGGGTTCACCTGCCCGGACCAGTTGAAGATGGCCATGTTGTCCCACTGGTTTCCGGTGCCGTTGATGTTGGCCGGGTCCCAGCCGTTGCCGCGGACGGCGTACCAGGTCGGCTCCCAGTAGAAGACACCGATGGCCCCGGCGTTGCGGGCCGTGTTCTGGACCCAGTCGAACTCCTGGGCCTGCCCGGACCAGGACGCGCTGATGCCGTCACACGTCGCGTCGCCGATGGCGTTCGGCTCGCTGTCCGCGTTGTTCCGGGTGAAGGGGTACGCGGTCTCCACGATCACCACCGGCTTGCCGTAGCGACCGCGCAGGTCGACGATGTTGTTGTAGAGGTTCGACAGGGTGCCGTGCCACACGCAGTAGTACGACAGGGCGGTGATGTCCCACTGCACACCCTGGGCGCGGATGCCGTCGTAGAACCATCGGGCGTTGGCGTTGCTGTCCCCGTTGGCGGTGTGGATCATCACCGGGATGCCGCCGCCGCACGCCTTCGTCGCGTTGTAGCCCTGCTTCAGCAGGCTGGCCAGCGGGGCGAAGTCGTTGTTGACGACCTTGCCCTCGTTCCACAGCATCCCGACGTTGATCTCGTTGCCGATCTGCACACTGTCCGGTGGGGTGCCCTGCCCGCTGAGGCTGGAGCAGACGTCGTAGGTGAAGGTGTAGACGTCGGTACGCAGTTGGCTCAGGCTGTGGCCGGCCCAGGCCGCCGGCTTGTACTGCTTACCGGGGTCGGCCCAGGTGTCGGAGTAGTGGAAGTCGATGAGCACTTTGAGGCCCTTCGCCTTGGCCGCTCTCGCCTGGACCAACACCCGGCTCTTGTTGTTGTAGCCGCTGATCGGGTTGTTCCAGACCCGCAGTCGGACGTAGTTGACGCCGACGGACTTCAAGATGTCCAGCGGGTCCCGGGCGACGCCACCGGCGTCGTAGTACCTGGCGCCCAGATCCAGGCTGCGCTGCAACGAGGAGACGTCGGCGCCACGCATACTGAGCGTGTTCGCGGCGGAGACGGGCGCGGGCGTACCGCCGAGCGTGGTGGCGACGGCGAGGATGCCGGCCGTGACTGCCCCGAGCAGGGCCCTAGCAGTGTTCACGAGACTCCTTCAGCCCACGGTGCAGGGGGCGCCATTCAGTGAGAATCCGGTCGGCGGCGCGTCGCTGACGCTCCACCGCCCCTGGACGCCGAAGGTCGCAGAGCCGGTCGGCGCGAGGACGCGGTTCCAGTCGACGTTACGAGCGGTCACGGTGGCGCCCGACTGGCCGATCGTGGCGTTCCACCCCGAGGTGACCTGCTGGTCGCCCGGGAAGCTGAAGGTGACGATCCAGCCGTCGACCGGTGCCGTCCCGACGTTGTGGACTGTCGCTGTGGCCACGAAGCCGCCCTGCCACTCGGACTGGTTCCGGTAGGTCACCCGGCAGGTCGAGGGCGGCGGGGGCGTCGGCGTGGTCGTCGTCGTGGGCAGAGTGACCGTGTTGGACGCGATCGACACGTTGCCCACCGCGTCCCGGGCCCGCACGTAGTACAGGTTCCGCAGCGGCGTCGGCGCAGGTAGCGGCGCCGTGTACGTCGTACCCGGCACGGTGGCGATCAGCCTGGAGGTGAACCAGCCGTCGAATTGGTAGACGTTGTACCCGAGCACGCCGACGTTGTCCGTCGACGGTGACCAGGACAGCGTGCCGGTGGAGGCGGTCACCTCACCGACGGTCAGGCTCTGCGGCGCGCTCGGCGGGGTGGTGTCCGGGCCGGTGTCCGTCACCGGGGTGACCACGGTCAGCGCGTCCGACCAGTTCGAGCGTTGCCCGAGGCTGTCCCGGGCGATCATGCGGAACGACAACTGCATGCCCGGCCCAACGTGGGCGGTGATCGTGGTGGTGGTGACCGCGCCGGCGCTGGCGCTGAGGACGACATCGCCGAACTCCTGGTAGTACGTGATGTCGTACCCGGTGATGGCGCAACAGCCGGGCGTGGCGGCCGTCCAGGTGAGGGTGACCGACCCGGTCCTGACCTCGCTGGCGGTCAGATTCGTGGGCGCACTCGGCGGGAAGGGCGAGGTGTTCGGCGTGCTGGGCGCCGTGGTCGGTGTCGGCGGCGCGGTCCCGGTCGGCGCCGCGGACGCCGCGCCCCCACCGGGCGCCGGGGCGACCCCCGGG
>NZ_JBEXHP010000229.1:0-2597 GCF_040607895.1 Micromonospora sp. NPDC005220 | reverse complement strand
CGCGGACCAGGGCGCGGCCGTCGAAGAGGGAGTTCTCCTGGCGTACGGCCGGCACGCCGAGCCGTGCGGCGGCCACCGCTCCGGCGACCGCGAACGGCTCGTACAACACCAGATCCGGCCGCCACCCGGTGGCCAGCGCGACCACCGGGTCGGTGAGCTGATCGTTGAGCGCCCCGAACAGCAGGCCGGCGCCCCGGGTGCCGGCGGTGCCGGCCAACTCGGCGCGGGCGATCAGCGGATGGCGGGGAAAGACGCGCAGTGCGATCCGCCCGAAGTCGAAGCCCGGTGCGATGTCGTGCACCGGCAGACCGGCCTCGGCGGCGGCCAGGCCCCCGCCGCCGGTGGCCACCAGCACGTCGTGGCCGGCGTCGCGCAGCGCGACAGCGAGCGGCACCAGCGGGAAGACGTGCCCGACGAGCGGGGCGGAGACCACCAGCACACGCATGAGCCGGATCCTATGTCGACGGCGACATCGAGGTGGGTCGCTGGTCGACGATGCGGCGCATCTTGCCCATCGCGCAGGATCATCATGTCGTCGGTCTGGGCGGTGATCTTCTCGGTCCGGCGCATCGGCCGGGCGGTGCCGGGCAGCAGTCGCGGGTCAGGTCCCGGGTGCGGTAGCGCACGACCGGCATCGCCTGCTTGGTCAGCGGGCGGCCGGCAGCCGGTGCAGGGCGTCGACCAGCGGCGCCAGCTCGGGGGTGGCCTCCGCCTCGGCGAGCGCGTCGGTGAGCACCCGGTCGTGGGTGGGGCGGGTCTGGGCCAGCAGCTCGGAGCCGGCCGGGGTCAACTCGGTGTAGATGCCGCGCCGGTCGTCGGCGCAGAGGATCCGGGTGAGCAGCCCCCGCTGCTCCAGGCGGGTGACCAGCCGGGTGGTGGCGCTGCCGGAGAGCGCGGCGGCGCGGGCGAGCTGGCTCATCCGCATGTGCCAGCCGTCCTGCCGGGACAGCGCGTCGAGCACCGTGTATTCCACGACGGAGAGGCCGTGACCGGCCTGTAGGGCCCGCTCCAGGGACGTCTCGATCAGCCCGTGCAGGGCGGCGAGGGTGCGCCAGCCCTGCGCGCGGATCTCAACCGCGTCGTCGGCGATGCCCATGGCGGCCTCCTCGGTGTGATCTGAACGGACCCCAGGCTAGCACGCTTGCGCTGATATAAAGCGCGTGCAACTATTTCGTTGCCGGCGCGTGTAGTTGCACGCGCCGCATATCTGTTCCCCTCCCGATGGGAAGACGATGTCCGTACGCCACACGTCCCTGCCGCCCGGCCTGATCGCGCTGGCCATCGGCGCCTTCGGCATCGGGCTCACCGAGTTCGTGATCATGGGGCTGCTGCCCGAGGTGGCCGCCGACTTCGCGGTCACCGAGCCGGTGGCCGGCTGGTTGATCTCCGGCTACGCGCTCAGCGTGGCCGTCGGCGGGGTCGCCCTCACCGCGGCGGTCACCCGACTGCCCCGCAAACCGGTACTGCTCGGCCTGATGGTGCTCTTCATCATCGGCAACCTGCTCTCCGCCGTCGCCGGCGACTACGGCGTGATGATGGCCGGCCGGATCGTCGCCGCGCTCTGCCACGGCGCGTTCTTCGGCATCGGCGCGGTGGTCGCCGCCGGCCTGGTCGCACCGGCCCGCCGGGCGGGCGCCATCGCCATGATGTTCGCCGGCCTGACCATCGCCAACGTGCTCGGCGTGCCGTTCGGCACCTTCCTCGGGCAGCAATTCGGCTGGCGGTCGACGTTCTGGGCGATCACCGTCATCGGGGTGGTCGCGCTGATCGGGCTGGCCCTGCTCATTCCCACCGGCGACACCGCGGACGCCGACCGCCCGGCGGGCGGGCTGCGCGGCGAGTTGCGGGCCTTCACCCACGCTCAGGTCTGGCTCTCCCTGGCGATCACCGTCCTGGGCTTCGGCGGAATGTTCGGCGCGTTCACCTACATCGCCTACACGCTCACCGAGGTCAGCGGCTTCGCCACCAGCACCGTGCCGTGGCTGCTCGTTCTCTTCGGAGTGGGGCTCTTCGCGGGCAACCTGCTCGGCGGCCGGGCCGCGGACAGGTCACTGTCGCGCACCCTGGTCACCGTCCTGGCGGTGCTCACCGTGGTGCTCGTCGGCTTCGCGCTGACCGCCACGAACCCGGTGCTGACCATCGTGGCGCTGGTGCTGATGGGTGGGTTCGGCTTCGCCACCGTGCCGCCGCTGCAAATGCGGATCATGCGCTACGCCCAGCAGGCGCCGACCCTGGCATCCGGGGCGAACATCGCCGCGTTCAACCTCGGCAACGCGTTGGGCGCCTGGATCGGCGGGGTGACCATCGCCGCCGGTTTCGGCTACACCTCGCCGATCTGGGCCGGCGCCGCGCTCACCCTGGCCGGCCTGGGCGTGCTCCTCGGCGCGCTGCGGCTGGCCCGTCGCGACGAACCGACCCGGACCGACGCAAGCCTGGTGGACACGACGGTCTGACCCGCCGGGAGGACAACGCCGGGCCGGGCCACAGCCCCGCCCCGCGTCGCGCTGATCATCGCCCTGCCAAAATACCCCAAATTCAAAATATTTGCAAAAATGTCTGGAAAACATGATAGGCTCGAAAATATCCGGATCGCCAAT
>NZ_JBEXHP010000228.1:0-2616 GCF_040607895.1 Micromonospora sp. NPDC005220 | reverse complement strand
ACGGCCGCCGCCGTCTCGTCGCGTTCCCCGGCGGCGGCGGTCGCCTCGGCCAGCGCCAGCAGTGCCCGGCCCAGCGGGTAGGGCTGCCCGTCGGCCCGCCACGCGTCGACCGCCGTACGCCACGCCGGCAGCGCCTGGTCGCCGACCGCGAGCAGCGCGGTGACCTGGGCGGCGTGCGCCCGGGCCGCCGGGTGCCGCGCCGGCAGGTCGGTGGCGAGCGCCGCCACGGCGGCCGCCAGCTCCCGGTCACTCACCCGGGCTGCGGTACGCGCGGCGGCGCTGAGCACCGGCCAACCCTCCCGGGGCAGCTGCGGCAGGCTCTCGTCGGCCACCGCCACTCGGGACGCCCGTACCGCCTCGACCTTGTCGTCCGCGGCCAGCGCCGCCTCGATCGCCAGCTCGTGCAGGGGCAGGCGGTGGTTCGGCCACAGGTACGGCCGACCGAGGAAGGTGAGCGCCCGGTCGACAAACTCGTCGGCGCCCGGATGGGCGCGGGCCAGCCGCAGGCCGGCGCCCAGCTGAAGCCAGTGCAGTCCGGTCACACCCGACAGGTCCATCCGGGCGGCCTCCGCGCAGATCGCCTCGGCCTCGTCCCACCGCCCCAGCGCGATGAGCGCCTCGGCCCGGTTGGAGAGCAGGTACGCCCCGGTGGAGCGGCTGATCCCCACCCGTCGCGCCTCGGCCGCGCCGGCCTCGGCGGCCTGCGCCGACTCGGCGTAGCGGCCCAGCTCGCAGAGCATGTCCGACTCGAACACCATGGCGAGCACCACAGTCGACGCGTCTCCCGACGCACGGGCGGCGGCGGCCACCTGGCCCAGCTCGGCCAGCCCTCCGGTCAGGTCTCGCTCGCCGTGGCAGAGCAGCGCGATCCGCGTGGAGAGCAGCGACACGTTCTCTCCGAACGCCTCGGCGTCCGTGGCCGCCTCGGCTGCCACCCGGGCCGCCTGCTGCGGGTCGATCTTGACCAGGTGGGTGGCGATGTCGGCGAGCAGCCGAACCCGCTCCGCGCCGGGCGGACCACCGGCTGCCAGCCGGTACGCCTCATCCAGCTCGCGGCTGCCGTCGCTCTTGCCGAGCAGGGCCATCAGTCGACCCCGCTGGTCCAGCAGGCGGGCGGCGCGCAGCGGCGCGGCGTCGGCGTCCACCTCGGCCAGCCCGGCCCGGGTGAGGGTGATGGCCCGACTGAAGTCGCCGGCGATGACCGCGGCGTCCAGGGTCTGCTCCAGCAACGCCAGGTGGTCCATGTCGAGCAGGTCGGCGGCGTCCGGCACCAGCTCCCACAACTCCAACGCCCGCTCCAGCAGTCGGCGCTGCTCGGCGTACGCGTACCGGTCGGCGGCGGCGCCCGCGGCGGCTCGTGCGGCGACGAGGGCACGCGGGTGGTCGTGCGCGGCGTACCAGTGATGGGCGATCTCGGCCGGGGCCCGGCCGGCGGCGACCAGGTGCGGCTGGGCCTCGATGGCGGCGGCGAAGCGGGCATGCAGCCGGGCGTGCTCACCGGGCAGCAACTCGTCGTGCACGGCCTCGCGGACCAGCGCGTGGCGGAACTCGTAGTCCCCGTCCCGGTCGGCCACCACCAACTGGGCGGCGACGGCGGCGCGCAACGCGTCCTCCAGCTCGGCCTCGGGCAGCCCGGCGACCTCGGCGAGCAGGTCATGGGCGAACCGGGTGCCACCGGCGGCCGCGATCCGCAGCACCCGCTGGGTCGACTCGGGGAGCCGGTCCACCCGGGCCAGCAGCAGGTCACGCAGCGTCTCGGGGAGAGCCGCGCAGCCGATCGGGTCACCGGCGACGGCCAACTCCTCGATGAAGAAAGGGTTGCCCTGGGTGCGGTCGTGGACATCGTCGACCGCACGGGCGAGCGGCTCGGCGCCGAGCAGGTCGGCGAGGATCGCGGCGGTGCCGTCGCGGTCCAGCCGGCCCAGCTCGACCCGCTCCACGCCACGGGCCCGATCCAGCTCGGCGAGGAACGGTCGCAGCGGGTGCCCGCGCTGCAACTCGTCGGTGCGGTAGGTGCAGACCAGCAGCAGCCGGCCCGGCCTCGCCGCCCGGACGAGGAACCCGATGAGATCGCGGGTGGAGCGGTCGGCCCAGTGCAGGTCCTCGATGACCAGGACCAGCGGGCGAGCATCGGCCAGCCGCTGGAACAGCTCGGCGACCAGGTCGAACAGGTAGCCACGCGGGGCATCGCTGAGGGGAACGGCACGCGGTGTGGCCAGCGTCGCGGACGCGCGGCCCAGCTCCGGCAGGAGCGGGGCGAACTCCGCCTCGTAGCCGGCGAAGACCTCGGGACCGTCGGCGCGGAGCACCGCGCGCAACGCGGCGGCGAACGGCGCGAACGGCAGGCCCGCCTCGCCCAGCTCCAGACACTGACCGACGAGCACCCGGGCCGCGCCGTCGGTGGCCCAGCCGGCGAACTCCTCCAGCAGCCGCGTCTTACCCACGCCCGCCTCACCGCCGACCAGCACGGTGGTCGGCTCCCCGGCGCGCGCCCGGCCCAGCGCGTCCCGCAGCGCAGCGGTCTCGCGGTGGCGCCCGACGAGGACGGAGCTGGCAGTGCGTACGGTCACGTGTTCGAGCATGCCATGACGGCCCGCCCCGCCGGCCCCGCCGATC
>NZ_JBEXHP010000227.1:0-2868 GCF_040607895.1 Micromonospora sp. NPDC005220 | reverse complement strand
GGGCGACCCCCGGGTACGCGGCCGGCGCCGCGGCGTCGGCCGCCGGTGCGACGCTCAGAGCGGTGCCGAACACCGCCGTCGACAGCACGACGGCGGCCAGTAGACCCGGCCGTAGACGGCGGAAAAGCGCGGACGATGAGACGCCTGTCATATCTCGACGATGCCGCAATTACATCGATGATCGCCAACGTGTCTCACACCTCGGCCGGCGACCGGCTCGCCCCGCCCGTCGGGACTTCCGATGCCGGTCGGGGTCCGTTACGGCGCGCCGCTCGATGAATGCGCTGGTGAGTGGACGATTCGCTGGGAGCGATACCAGTGGGGCGAAATTCCGCCGTTCCAATCGCTACACTCGCCGCAATGCTGGCACCGCCCGCAGACCTCAGCCTGCGCCAACCGCACGAATGGAGACGCCTGTGACCCGGGACAAGGCGGCACCCGCCGGCATCGACCCCACCATTCCCAGCGTGGCCCGGGTCTATGACTTCTTCCTGGGCGGCAAGGACAACTTCGAGGTCGACCGGAAGGTCGCCGAGCACGCGCTGCGGATCACACCGGACGGACCGGCAGCCGGCCAGGCGAACCGGGCCTTTCTGCGTCGAGTGATCCGCTTCCTTGTCACCGAGGCGGGCATCGACCAGTTCCTGGACATCGGCTCGGGGCTGCCCACCCAGGGCAACGTGCACGAGGTCGCCACCGAGCAGAACCCGAAGGCTCAGGTGGTCTACGTGGACAATGACCCGATCGTGCTGACGCACGGGCGGGCCCTGCTCGCCGCGGAGGGCACCGCGACGGTGATCCAGGCGGACATCCGGGAGCCACAGGAAATCCTCAACCACCCGGACGTACGCCGATTCCTCGACTTCGACCGGCCGATCGGGTTGCTGCTCTTCGCGATCCTGCACCACATCGGTGACGACGAGGACCCGAAGGCGGTGGCGGCCGCGTTGATCGACGCGCTGCCCTCTGGCAGCTACGTGGCGATCTCGCACTTCCGCGACCCGGGCGAGCGGGACCCGGAGGGCTCCCGCAAGGCCCGCGAGGTCGAGCGGGTCTTCAACGAGTCGTTGGGCACCGGGCGCTGGCGTACCGACGAGGAGATCCTCTCGTTCGCCGACGGGCTGACAGTGCTGGAGCCGGGGCTGGTGCCGCTGGCCGAGTGGCGTCCCGAGCCGGGCGCACCCGCTCAGACGCAGACCGACACCTACCACACCTTCGTCGGGCTCCTCGCCCGCAAACCGTAGGTGCCGTCTAGCCGCCATCGGCCCGCCGCCCCTAACTTGACGGCAGGAAGATGGCCCTGGCGCAAGCGCCAGGGCCATCCCAATCCATCGTCGCGGAGGCTGGTCATCAGCTCCCGGAGTCGGGGTACAGGTAAAGGTCGAAGTGCAACTTCTGGTGGTCAAGCTCGAACTGCTGGCTGGTGCCGTAGAGGCTGGGCGGGCCAGCGAAAGTGCCGACCAGGTGGTACAGGCCCGGGTCGACAGCGAACCGGAAGGCACCATCGGGACCGGTCACGACCTCGATCCCAGCCGGCTCCAGTCGAATTGTCGCCCCCTGCAACGGCAGCCAGGTAGTCATGTCCAGCGCTTGTCCCTCGAGGTTCCAGATGGCGGACACCGTGAAGCTTCCCTGCGTCATCGGGCTCAGCCGGCCGCGGCGGTCGACCGCCACCGCGTAGACCGGTCGCTCACCCATCACGCTGCCTGCATCGATCGTCGCACTGGCCGTACCGTCCGAAGCCGCGTGGACCTCGCTGCCCAAGTTCGTGTCGCCGACGCTGTACCGGAACTTCGTCACCCTGGTGTCGCCGTTCGCGTCGAACTTGATGGCGATCTGGCCACCTTCGGCGACGCTGTCCCCGGCGGGGAAGCTGATTGCCGGGCGAAGAAGTGCCTTCGTCCCGGACGGCCCTCGGACGGCCGCCGATGCGGGTGGCGCCACGAGCATCGAACCGGCGGCCAGCGTCAGCGACGCGGCCAGTGCAGCAACACTGCGGCGAGTGAGACGGGTGCGCGCACCCAAAGTTGATCCGACGAACATTCCAGCCCCCGTATCATCAGAACGTCACGGCGCGCCTACCGTAGCCAGCAAGATGATCTACGTCAACGTTTTTCAATGCGTTGCGATCGGACTGTCGCGCAATGGAGATGGCGGAGCCTGAGGGCTCGATCCCTGAGCATCTCCGGCCTGCTCCTGCTGTCCTTCCACCGTGCGCATCCCAAGCGCCCTCGCTTCTTGATTACCCGGCGACCAACGCGCGGCCCGGTGCTGCTCAGCGACCTGGTCGGCCGCTGAAACGATCGGGGCGGCCGGCAGCGTTTGGGCCGCGCTGTTGATGATGTCGTTAAAGGCTTCTTCCGAACCCGGGAAGCGGCCTCAGAGCTGCGGGGCTGAGAGTGGGCGATGCTGGTATCGAACCGGCAACCTCTTCGGTGTGAACTCTCGGCAAGCCGGTCGGCTTGGGCTTGATGCGAGGTCAGACGACCCGCTGGCGTGCTTTTCGGCTCGGTTCGGCTGGCTCGGTTGCTGTACTTCGCTGCTGTACTGCTGGCGTCAGACGAGGCGTTGGATGCGGACCCTCGGGCGCTCGTTCCTGAGGTGGCCGTGTTTGTGCTGGCGGACCTGCTCGTCCCAGACCTCCTGGTCGTAGTCCGGGTCCGGCGGGATCCACCTGTGCGAGCCATCGCTGTAGTGGAACTTCTCGTCGCCGGCTCGCAGGATGCTCATCGAGTCCAGCCGAGGAAGCGGTAGTGCAGGTGACCGGCGGGGATGAGCTACCCCCGCTTTCATGGAGCTTCTTAACCATGGTCTGATGGCCGTGGGGGAGGAAGTATCCGTGGCAGCACCGAAGAAGTATCCCGATGA
>NZ_JBEXHP010000226.1:0-3015 GCF_040607895.1 Micromonospora sp. NPDC005220 | reverse complement strand
GCGCCGGGCGGGCCCCCCGGCGCCCGCCGCCGTCCCGGACGGACGGTGGGTCAGCGCAGCGAGACCCAGGTGGTGGCCACCGCGTAGCCGTCGGTGTGGGCGCGCAGCCGGACCGGGCCGGGCGGGGGAGCGCCCAGCGAGAAGAAGCCCACCGCGTCGACCGGCGCCTCCGCGTACGTGCCCGAGGCGGTCTGCGCGGACACCCGCCCACCCCGGGGCGGGGAGAGTTGACCGACGATGCCGGCGTCGGTCACCTCGATCTCCAGCGTCACCACGGCACTGCGGAACGACAGCGTCCGCGTCGACCCGGCCGACCGGGTCAGCGCCGGCGCCGCGTCGCACGCCGAGTCGAACGTCAGCTCGGCGAGCGCCACCTCCGCATCGACGTTTCGCCAGGCGAACGCCGCCCGCGCGGCGGTCAGGAACTCCTCCGGGACCGACCCGACCTCCCGCAGCGCCGCACCCAGCTCGGCGGTCAGGGCCGCGTCATCGGCCGGCGGCAACGGCTCCATCGCGTTCACCTCCGTTCGCCCGGGTCGCGGCCGTTCCGAGGAACGGGGCGAGCGCCGGGCAGTCCCGTAGCCGGCGCAGGCATCTGGCCTGGGTCGGCCCGATGCTGCCGACCGGCACGCTCAGCCGTTCGGCGATCTCCCGGTAGCTGGCCGGCGGGTCGGCGGTCAACAGGGCCAGCAGCTTCTGGCAGCGCGGCGGCAGCTGCGCGAAGCCCTCCCGCAGTGCCTGCCGCCGCTCCGCGCGCAGCAGTTCCTCGTCGGGGGCCGCCACGTCCGCCGTGCGGGAGAAGCCATGGTACGCGTCCAGCGCGTCGTCGTACGGGTCGAAGAGCTGGGTGCGACGGCCGAGGCGGGACAGCCGGTAGCACTCACGCCGGGCCGTGGTCGCCAGCCAGGAGGCGAGGGCCTGCGGGTCGCGTACCCGGCTCAGCTGCTCGACGAGACGCAGCCAGACGGTCTGGTTGACGTCGGCGGCGTCGGCGCGGCTCAGGTCGTACGCCCGGATCACCGAGTAGACGAGCGGGGTGTACCGGTGGACCAGCTCCACCCACGCCGACTCGTCCCCGCCCGCCGCGGCGGTCACCAGGTCGGTCGCGCTCGGGTCGGTCACGGCGACGCCGTCCGCCGGCTGGTGCGGCACTGCTCCGTCGCTCGCGGCCGCTCGTTCCCGCCGCCGCAACGCTGCGCCCGGCACCGGCCGGGACCACCGCACGGTGCTGCTGATTCGCTCGCGGCCCGCTCGCTCATCCGACGAGCACGCCGTAGTCGGGGTGCCAGCGCGGCGCCGCGAGCAGCGCCAGCCGGGCCGCGTCGGCGCTCAGGCCGCCGGCGGTCATCAGGGCGGCGAGCCGACCGGAGACGTGCGCCGTGGCGAACGAGGTACCGGCCCAGGCGGCGAAGCCGTGGAACACCCGGGTCGGCCGGCCCGGCAGCGGCAAGAGCCCCTCGACGTACGTGCTGTGGCGCTCGCCGACCGCACAGACGTCGATCCATGGCCCGTACCCGCTGTAGCTGGCTGGCACCACGCCACCGGAGTCCTGGCTGACCGCCGCCACCGCGACGACCCGGCCCAGCGCGGCGGGCCAGATCGGCCGGCTGGTGCCGGCGTTGCCCGCCGCCGCGACCACGGCGCTCGTCGCGGGTAGCGCGGCCACGGCGTTGGCCAGGGGCAGCGACGGCTGGTCGTCCTGGGTGAACCCGCCCAGGGACAGGTTGACCACGGACACCGCCGGCGCGAGTCGGGCCATCGCGGCCACCACCGACGCCTCGTCGCCGAGGCCGGTGGCGGTCAGCGCCTGCTCCGGGTCGACCCGGACCCCCGGCGCGGCCTGCCGCACCACCCCGGCGACGAAGGTGCCGTGCCCGCCCTGCGGGGCGAGCACATCGGTGTGCACGTAGAGCGGGTCCTCGTCGTCGACCTCCGGCAGGTACGCCCCGCCGAGCCACTGCGGGTGGTAGCCGCCGGCCTGCCGCCACATGCCGGTGTCGCAGATCCCGACGGTCACCCCGGCGCCCTCACCCAGCCGGGCCGGGTCCGGCGGCGGCAGCGCGGCGACCGTCGTGGGCGGGCTGCCCGGGTTGCCCATGATGTTGCCGAGGCCCAGCAGCACGTGGTGCGGCTGCACCTTCGGCACCGGCTGCCCCGGCCACTGCTGGGGGTCGCGCAGCTTGGTCACGAGCGCGGGAACGTCGGTCTCCCGGTCGAAGAGCAGCCGGGTGACCCCGGCGAAGCCGTCGCCCACGGCCACCAGGTGGCCGCGGGCACGCAGCCAGGCGGTGACCCGCTGGGCGTCGGCGTTGGCGGCCAGCAGCTGCCGTGGCCGGTAGAGGAACTCCCGGCCCGGCATGGTGTGCCGGCGGACGTTCTTGTCGGCAGCCAGCGCCTCGTCGAAGGCGCGCTGGTAGGCGGCGTCGTCCGCGCCGTCGCCGCGGGCCGGGGCCGCACGGGACCCGGCGGCGAAGGACGCTGCGGCGGCCAGCGCGGACGCGGCCAGCAGTCGCCGTCGGGACAGTTGGCCGGCCGGGCGCGGCGCGGCGGGATGGTCAGGCGACACGGGTCCTCCATGCGGTCGGCAGAAGCGCCCGCCACTGGCCGGCGTGGCCACGTTTCCCGGGTGTCGTCGATTCTTCCAAAGCATAGTTGCGTGTCAATGGCGTTAATGGTTGGTTCGGATTCCCGACAGGCTCGCACAGACATTGACGGCTGGGCATCAGTTCGGGAACTCTGTGGAGCATGCCCGACAGCACCGGTTCCGGTGCCGGCACGGCCCAGGCGGCGCTTGACGCCGTCCAGCGCTACCCGCGCGAGGCGATCGCGATCGCCCAGCGGGTGCTGGCCGCCGGGCCCGGGGCCGACGAGCGCTCCACCGCCGAGCGGGCCGTCGGTCTGGCCCTGCGGGAGCTCAACGATCTGCCCGGCGCGCTGCGCCACCTGCGCCGCGCGGTCCGGGCCGCCGGCACGCCCCGGACCCGGGCGTTGGCCCGGATGAGCCTGGGCTACGTG
>NZ_JBEXHP010000225.1:0-3022 GCF_040607895.1 Micromonospora sp. NPDC005220 | reverse complement strand
ACCACCAACAGACCAGCCAGACCGAGCCAGATATCGTCACCCCTGCACCGACCGGCAGCAGGTAACCACCCCTCCATCAAAGCGGGGGAAGCTCAGGGTGTCGCCTTCAACGTCGACAGCGCCCGTCGGAAGAACCGCCGGGCCGCGTCGGCATCACGGCGGGCTGAGACGAGCACGTCGATGACCTGCCCGTACTGGTCAACTGCCCGGTACACGTACCGCCATACGCCGTTAACCTTGACGTACGTCTCGTCGACATGCCACCTGTCACCCGGTGAGTGGCGGCAGAATCGGGCGGCGTCGGCCAACAGCGGGGTGAACCGCTGCACCCAGCGGTAGACCGTGACGTGGTCGACCTCCACGCCGCGCTCGACCAGCAACTCCTCAACGTCGCGATAGGACAGGCTGAACCGCAGATACCAACGCACAGCGACCAGGATCACCTCCGGCGGGAACCGGAACCCGGCGAACGCCGACTTCGGAGGCAGCCACGGGTCAGGCCGGGTCGATGACTTCACTGCTCAAGCCTGCCTCGATCTTGCCAACGCTCAATGCAACAGTGCCGGCGGCGGAAGCAGGTGCCCCGCATGTCGCAGCGGCACGGCAGGAAACCGGAGGACCTCCATCCGCCGGCGCAAGCTCGCCTGCTCACGCTCGGCCCTAGTCGTACGCACAGTGATCCTCCTTTATCAAAGCATGCTCGGAACGGGGGTGATCGTCGTCGGTCAAACGCTGGTGTCGCGGACCAGGGCCCTGGTGGTGATCGCCAGGTCGAAGAGCTGTTCATCGGCGCGCATCTCGGCGTCGGGGTCACCGAGGTAGACGGCTGTCCGACGCGGGGACTCGATCAGCCGGTCGAGATGTGGCAGCGCGGGCCTCGCGTACCGGCCCATCGCGCCCAGGACCGCCATGGCGGTCGGGCCGAAGGTGTCGTCGTCGAGGTACTTGGGCAGCTCGGCGAGCAGGCGCGGCGCTGCGGCTGGACCGTTGTGCTGCCACAGGGTGGCGGCGACGCCGACTTGCATCGCGCCGGGTTGGGTGAACAGGTGGTTCATCTGGCGAACCTGCCGGTCGGTGAGACCGCCGTGGTCGGTCAGCCACGCCAGCAGGTGTGGGGCGATCCGGCAACGGCGCAGCTGTTCAGGGCGGGCGTCGAGATAGTCCTCCGCAACCGCCCGGTCCTGCGTGATCGCCAGGACCGCCACGACCGCAAGGTCGGCATCACGATGGCCACCGGCCACCAGCGGTCGCAGGAGCGCTACCGCCGGTGTCGCGGGCGGTCCGATCTGTTGCAGGGCGAAGACCTCGAGGCGGGCCGCCGTCGGATCGTGGCGGTCGAGAGCCGCGCGCAAGCGTGCGGTCAGCTCCGGTACGGCGGCTCGGGCGGCCGGGCCGATTGCCGCCAGGGCGTGGACGGCGGCCGCCGCTGGGCATGACTGCCACGATCGGCCCTCGTGGCACGGATCCTGATGCCCTGCCAGCACGTCCCGCGCGGTCTTGATTAGCTCGGTGGGGTCGGACAGCGCGGGTGCCAGGGCGGCGAGCGCCCCGGCAAGCCGTGGAGGCCGAGCGCCGGTGCGCAGCGTGCGAAGTAGCACCGGTAGGGCCCGTGGATCCCCGATGCTGCCGAGCGCGGTAGCCACTGTCGTCGACAATGCGGGCTCGGCGAGTAGCGGCACGAGGTTGTCGGCGGCCAGCCGAGTCGCGGTCAGCGAGGCACACACCACCACGGCCGCCGCCAGTCGGAGTGGGGACGGCTGTTCGGTCAGCAACTTCGAGAACGTCGGTGTCAGTCGAGCTGGGGCAGCCCGCCACGTCCGCATCGCCTCAGCAGCGATATCCAGCCCGGCCTGGCGTGCCCGGTCGGGCTCGTGTCGTCCCAGCAGCCGCTCGACCCACGAGTACGACCCTTCCTCCCGATCGAGGCGCCGCAGGACGGAAGCCCAGCGTTGCCCCGCACCCCACGTGCTACGACCGCCCTGCCCGCCGAGCATCTCGGCCGCCGCCTCAAAGTCCTCGCGGGCCGCCGCATCCCACCTGGCCCAATCCCCTGGACCCGCCGTGAGCAGCGCCGCCAACGACCCAAGAAACCGCACGGCAGGCAACTCGTCGCGCCTCATCCGTGCGCTTAACCACGGCCACCGGTCGTCGCCGGAACGCTGCCGCAGCTCGGAGTAAACCGCCTCCGCCAGCGCCACCCGAACCACCTGATCCGACGCCAACGACATCGCATCGGCTGCACGATCCACGCCGGCGGAAGCGACGAACAGCCAGCACGCCGCGCGCCGGACCGCGTCGTCAGGATCCGCCAAAGCGACTGCTGCGACATCCGCAACGGGATCCCCGCCGCCGTCCGGAGCGAAGACATCATGCAGCAACGTCAGCACCGTGAGCCGTACAGGAGCACGCGGGTCACCAGCCAGCCGGAACAGACGGCGCACGACCGGGCCGGCGCGGTCAGCGTTCACCGCAGCGAAGACCCTCGACCGGAACCCGTTCCCACCGACCGCGACGTCACCGCTGGCGACCGCGGCCTCCAACCACACCAGGTCAGCCGACTCCTCCGCCGGCGCCGACCCGTTCACCACACCGGGCGCGTGCCGCCCTTCACGTTACGCATGATCGACATCATCACTCAGCTGGCTGCTGCCAGCAATCGAGTTAGGGCACCGTGGATGGCCACCACACGGCCTCCGACTTTGCGCGGAGGACGGAAAGCTGAGGGGCGGAGGTCCGTCAGCCAGGACGGTCAGTTCGGCGACTTCCGCGTCGGCGAGCCGGATGTATATCGGGGCGATGTTCGCGCTCAGACGGACAGGCTCCTCATACCCGCGACCGGAGGTTGCGTTGGCGGCCGGTGTAGTAGGAACCAGTTGGTCTGGCTCAGCCAGCAGTCCACCGTGAACCTCTCGTGCGCACGAGCCTGGCTAAGGGACGTCTCGTAACTGGGTGAAGGCGTTGCCCGGCACCGGCCCGGTGGTCAGCCGACGAGGATGATGTTGTGGAGGTTGGCGATGCCGGA
>NZ_JBEXHP010000224.1:0-3052 GCF_040607895.1 Micromonospora sp. NPDC005220 | reverse complement strand
CGGCCGGGCACCTCGCACCGGCCGGACACCTCGCACCGGCCGGACACCTCGCACCGGCCGGGCACCTGACGCCGCAGCCGTCGGCGGAGACGCCCGTGGCGGTACCACGACGTTTCGGGGAGCCTCCGCAGCACTGGCTGGACCTGGTCGCCGCCCACGCGCCCGGCCTGCTGCACGACCTGGACCTCGACCCGCCCGCCGCGGAACCGGCGCAGGGGCGCGATGACCCCGCCGGCGGGTCCGGCTTCGGCGATCGGATCGCTCAGGACGGGCCGGACCGGTGGACCGCGGTGACCCGACCGACTCGGCCCGTCGGGGAGGGCGCCGGGCCCCCTGCCGACACGGTAGGTCGACGTGCCCCCGGCACGGTTGGTCGACGTTCCCCCGGCACGTCAGGTCGTCATGCCCCCGAGGCGGGTGGTGGGCGCGACCGCGCGACCAGCACGAGCGGCCCTGACCTGGCCGTGCACTCCGACGGGCGGGGCAGCCCGGCGTCCGCCACGCCCGGCACGGTGGGTGACGACGGAACGGTGGGCGCGGGGCACGGAGTCGACGGGCCGGAGGCGGTGAGCGGGGGCCGACCGCCGGACGGGTCGCACCCGACGGGCGAAACCGGGAGGCCAGCGCCCGCGTCGAGCACAGCCGACCTGTCCGGCAGCCCAGGGATCAGCGGTGCCAGCCCACCGGGCGGCAGCGACGCCTCCGACGTCGCGAGGACCACTGAGGCGCCCTCCGCAGCGGATGGGGACCGACGTCCGCCGGGCCGACCGCTGGACGGTTGGCGTCTGCGCGCCTCATCCCGGCCGGTCGCGGCGACGAGACCAGCGGGCGACGCCCCCACGGCCGCTGACCCGAGAGGGCTGCCCCGAATCAAAGAGCCAGCCCACCCCCTCGCTCCGGCCGAGATCTTGGAAGATTTCGGCCCTTCCAGGGGCACTTTCCTTCCAAGGTCCACGGCTGACTCCGCCGACGCCGGCGGGGCGGCGGCTGACGGTGGCCGGTGGCCGGACCTTCCGGAGGATCGGGCACGGTCGGGGCAGCGGGTTGGCGAACGAGCTGGACACCACACCGGACGCCGGAACGGTCCGGCCGCCGGGGCTGCGGGGGTGGCCTGGATCGGCTCGGCGTACCGCGATCCGGGCGGCGGGCGAGGGCCGGCGAGCGCGGTGTTCCAGGCCGACGCGGCGGAGATCGACAGGTGGCCGGCGCTGCCCGACGACAGCGCCCTGTGGTCGGTCGCCGGGGCGGCGCTGGACACCGCCCAGCTGACCCGGCTGGATCGGGAACAGGCGGGCGACTGATGGAACGCGTCGCCTTCCTCATCGACTCCTCCGGCGAGCGGGTGGACTGCCTGCTCAACCCGGAGACCGTGCAGGTGACCCGACTGGCCGGCGTACGCCAGCGGGGTGTCGGTGGCGGGCAGCTCACCGGGTCCGGCCTGGCCGACGACCCGTTGGTCTTCACCGGCGGGGGCCGTACCGAGCTGGTGCTCGACCTGCTCTTCGACGTCGACTTCGTGGAGGCGCAACTCCGTCCGGTCGACGTGCGGGTGCTCACCCGTCCGCTGTGGATGCTGGCGGAGAACTCCACCGCCGAGCATGGTTGGCTGCGACCGCCGCTGGTCCGACTGGTCTGGGGCAAGACCTGGAACGTGCCCGGTGTGATCATCGCGGTGGCGGAACGGTTCGACGCGTTCACCGGCACCGGGTCGCCGCGACGGTCCTGGCTGCGGCTCAAGCTGGTCCGCGCCGCCGAGACGGCCGATCAGGCCGAGGCCGGCTTCGCCGAGGAGTTGGCCGCCGCGAGTACCCCGACCGCCGCGCCGGGCAGCGCGGTGATCGCCGCCGGTGACGGCGCGGGCGAGCCGGGTCGTTCCGGGGTGCGGTTCGACCTGCTGGCCAACGACGCGCTCGGCTCACCGCTGCGCTGGCGGTTGCTGGCCGAACACAACCGGATCACCGACCCGCTCGCCGTGCCGGCCGGCACCACCCTCGCCGTCCCACCAGCCGGCCCGCCGGGCGGTGGGCCGACGGTGGCGGGTGCGGTGGCCGGAGTCGCGCGGGCGGTGGCCAATGCGGTAGGTGCCGGCGCGTCGTTCGTGGGCGCCTCCATCGCCACCGCGCCCGCCGCCTGGGGCCCGACGGCGGGATCGCCGACCGGGCCCACCCCGCCCAGCACACACCCCGGCCCCGGAGGTACGTCGTGACCAGCATCGCGCCGCGGGCGTTGACCGTCCTGCTCGACGGCGTCGAGCTGACCGGCGCGGCGCGTCAGCGGGTCCGCTCGCTACGGGTGGCGGCCCGGCTCGACCAGCCCACCCAGGCCGAGCTGGTGCTCGCCACCACCGCCGGGACCGGCGCGTTCGACCCGGCGGTACGCCCCGGCGCGGCGCTCGACGTACGGCTCGCCGACCACCCGGACGCCCTGTTCACCGGTGAGGTCACCTGCGTGGAGGTGGAGTACGCCGCCGACGGGGCGGCGGTGCTGCGGCTGCGGGCGTACGACCCGCTGCACCGGCTGCGCAAGCGGCAGGGGTTGCGGGTCTTCACCTCGGTGACCGCCGTCGAGCTGGCCCGGGAGCTGTGCGGCGCGGTGGGGTTGGCGGTGACGGCCGAGGTCGACGGCCCTCGGTTGGAGCGGCTGCTTCAGCACCGGCACAGCGATCTGGAGTTGCTGCGGGAGGTGGCCGGACGGGCCGGGCTGCACCTGGCCGCCGACGGTGACGGCGTCCGGCTGGTCACCCTCGCCGGCTACGGGGAGCCGGTTCCGTTGACGCTCGGCGCGGGGGTGCACAACCTGCGGCTGTCCACCAACACCGACCAGGCCAGCGGTGCCAGCGCGGCGCTGGGCTGGCACCCGCAGCGGGCCGAGGTGATCAGCCAGCAGGTCGACGAGGCGCGCTGCGGCCGACCCGCCGGCGACCGCCCGGACCCGGCCGACGTGGGCGCCGACGGCGTTCGCACCGCCGTGGACCAGCCCGGCCGCAGCGACGACGAGTTGGCGGCGCTGGCCCAGGCCCGGCTGGACACCCGGGCGGCGACGCTGGTCACCG
>NZ_JBEXHP010000223.1:0-3298 GCF_040607895.1 Micromonospora sp. NPDC005220 | reverse complement strand
GTTGCCGGGGGGGGCGTCGCCCCCGCCGCCGGGGGTGTTGGGGCCCACCAGGGAGCGGCCGGGGCCGATAACGGGGTGTGGGGTCGACGCCCAGCGTCGACCGGACCGCCGTCGTTGGGCTCGGTCAGCTGGATGTGGCAGACTCGCGGCTCGGCACGTCTCGATCTCACCGCCAACGGAGGTGATCATGCACCGGACCTACCGCAGGCTGGCGGCGACCGCCGCCGGGTTCCTGCTGCTGCCGGTCGCCCTGGTCGGCTGCGGGATCGGCGGCGGGGACGAGGAAGAGTCCGCGGCCAAACCGGCCCGAGCCCCCGCCGAGGAGGCCGCCACCCGCTCCCGGGAGCGCGTGCAGGCGTACCTCGACGCGATGGCGGCCAAGGACGTCGCCGCCGGCCGCAGTCAGCTCTGCGCGCTGCTGCACGACGGCTTCGACCTGGGCGCCACCGGCCCCAACGGTGACTTCGCCGACCACTTCCAGGTGCCGGAGGCGTCCATCACCGACATCCGGTCCGGTCCGCTCGGGCAGGAAGTCCGCGTCTCGGTCTCGGTCGCGGTCGGCAAGCGCACCGTCTCCCGGCCGCTGGTCTTCACCGTCACCCGGGACGGCAGCGACTGGTGCATCGCCGGGGAAGCGCCGGACGCCCCGACGCCGACCGGCGTCGCTCCCACCCCCGCGTCCTGACCAGCGCCCGGCCGATTGATCTCCCATCTGCCGGAACCGTCCCCCTCGCCGCCCGGCCACCCCGACCGTCGCCGTACGCTTTCTGTCATGCGCCATGAGTGGCATCAGCTGAGCCATCCCGCGGTGAGCAGCCCGGGCCTGCAGACCAGCCGACCGACAGTCGACTCCGCCGAGGACGCCGCGCTCGGCCTGGACCGATGGCGGGAGCTGCCCCGCGAGCAGGTCCCGCCGTGGTCCGACCCGGCTGCCGTGGCCGCGGTCTGCAAGGTCCTCGACACCGTGCCGTCGGTCGTCGCGCCCTACGAGGTGGACCAGCTGCGGCAGAAGCTGGCCCTGGTCTGCGAGGGCAAGGCGTTCCTGCTCCAGGGCGGTGACTGCGCCGAGACGTTCGTGGACAACACCGAGAGCCACCTGCTGGCCAACGCCCGCACCCTGCTTCAGATGGCGATCGTGCTCACCTACGGCGCGTCGCTGCCGGTGGTCAAGGTCGCCCGGGTCGCCGGGCAGTACACCAAGCCCCGCTCGCTGCCGACCGACGCGCGCGGCCTGCCCGCGTACCGCGGCGACATGATCAACTCGCTGGAGGCCGACCCGGCCGCCCGGGTCGCCGACCCGCAGCGCATGATCCGCGCGTACGCCAACTCGGCGGCGGCGATGAACATGCTCCGGGCGTACCTCGCAGGCGGGCTCGCCGACCTGCACGCGGTGCACGACTGGAACAAGGGCTTCGTGAAGAACTCCCCGGCGGGGGAGCGGTACGAGGCGATCGCCCGGGAGATCGACCGCGCGCTGGCCTTCATCCGGGCCTGCGGCATGACCGACGACGAGGCGCTGCGCACCGTCACGCTCTACTGCTCCCACGAGGCCCTCGCCCTGGAGTACGACCGGGCGCTCACCCGGGTGTCCGACCGTCGGGCGTACGGGCTCTCCGGGCACTTCCTCTGGATCGGCGAGCGCACCCGGCAGATCAGCGGGGCGCACATCGACTTCATCTCCCGGATCGCCAACCCGATCGGGGTCAAGCTCGGCCCGACCACCTCCCCGGACGAGGCGATCGAGCTGTGCGAGAAGCTCAACCCGGACAACATCCCCGGTCGGCTCACCCTGATCAGTCGGATGGGCAACCACCGGGTACGCGACGCCCTGCCGCCGATCGTGGCCAAGGTCACCGCCGCCGGTGCCAAGGTGGTCTGGCAGTGCGACCCGATGCACGGCAACACGCACGAGTCGTCAAACGGCTACAAGACCCGGCACTTCGACCGGATCGTCGACGAGGTGCTGGGCTACTTCGAGGTGCACCGAGGGCTGGACACCCACCCCGGTGGCCTGCACGTCGAGTTGACCGGTGAGGACGTCACCGAGTGCCTCGGCGGCGCTCAGGGCATCGAGGATCTCGACCTGCCCGACCGGTACGAGACCGCCTGCGACCCGCGACTGAACACCCAGCAGTCGTTGGAGTTGGCGTTCCTCGTGGCGGAGATGCTCCGTGGCTGATCTTGTTGACCTGCGGTCCGACACGGTGACCCGGCCCACCGCCGGGATGCGGGAGGCGATGGCCGCCGCCGAGGTCGGTGACGACGTCTACGGCGAGGACCCGACCGTCAACGCCCTCGAAGCCGAGGTCGCCGCGTTGTTCGGGCACGAGGCGGCGCTGTTCGCCCCGAGTGGGTCGATGGCGAACCAGATCGCGCTGCAACTGTTGGTGTCGCCGGGTGACGAGTTGCTCTGCGACGCCGACGCGCACGTGGTCACGTACGAAGTCGGTGCTGCGGCCGCGTACGGCGGGATCTCCTCGCGGACCTGGCCCGCGGTGGGCGCGGACATCGACCCGGAGGTGGTGGCCGGGATGATCCGGCCGGACGGCTACTTCACCGTCCCCACCCGCGCGATCGCCGTCGAGCAGACCCACAATCGCGGCGGTGGCGGGGTGATTCCGCTGGCGACCCTGCGGGATCTGCGCCGGGTCGCCGACGAGGCGGGCGTCGCGCTGCACTGTGACGGCGCCCGGATCTGGCACGCGCACGTCGCCGACCGGGTGCCGCTGATCGAGTACGGCCGGCTCTTCGACACGCTGTCGGTGTGCCTCTCGAAGGGGCTTGGCGCGCCGGTCGGTTCGCTGGTGGTGGGCAGCGCGGAGAAGATCGAACGTGCCCGGCTGATCCGCAAGCGGATGGGCGGTGGCATGCGTCAGGCCGGCGTTCTCGCCGCCGCCGGTCGGTACGCGCTCGCACAGCACATCGACCGGCTGGCCGACGACCACGCGAAGGCGGCCCGGCTCGCCGACGCGGTCGCGCCGTTCGGTGTGCTGGCCACCACGGTCCGTACCAACCTGGTCGCACTGGACCTCACCAAGCACACCCTGGACGCACGGGCCCTGGCCGCCGCGGCGCGGGCCGAGGGCGTACTGATCTCGGTGCTCGGCCCGCGTACCGCCCGGCTGGTCACCCACCTGGGCCTCAGCGACGCGGACATCGACCGCGCCCTAACCGCCCTACCCCGAATCCTCGCCGCCCCCTAACCACCCCCCACCCCGGGCCCCCCACCCCGGCCCCCACCCTCGGTGATCATGAAGTTATTGCCGCTCGGATCGGCGTGTCATGGCAATAACTTCAT
>NZ_JBEXHP010000222.1:0-3373 GCF_040607895.1 Micromonospora sp. NPDC005220 | reverse complement strand
CACGCCCACCACATCCACCACTGGGCAGACGGGGGCCCGACCAGCCTCCACAACGCCGTCCTACTCTGCGGCCACCACCACCGACACATCCACCACAGCGACTGGGCCGTCCGACTCGGCGACGACGGACACCCCGAATTCGTGCCACCCACCTGGCTCGACCCCGAACAACTTCCCCGCCGCAACCACTACCACCGACGAACATAGGAGCAGCGGCAGAAATAGCACCCTTTCGGGGTCGGTGAGCCAGCCCATCGGAGAAGCCGCCCCCGCTGCGCAGCGGCGCTAACGCGATTCCGGGTGATCGCGGTTGAACCGGCTGGAGATGTGGTGACCCTATTGCCTCAGGAAGGTGGTAACCGCCCGACGAAAGTCGTGCGGATTCTCGACCCACGGAAGGTGGCCGGACCCGGCGAGGCTCACCCGCTGGCTGTTGGCCAACGCGCGGTGCAGCGAGTCGACGGCCCATCGGGGCCGGATGTCCTCGGTGCCGTCGATGATCAGCACTGGCAGGTCGAGCGCTCGGCACCGCTCGGCCATACCGGAGCTGCTGAGCTCTCGCTTGAACTCGGCGTTGACAGCCTGGCTGCAGTCGTGGTTGATGCCGAGCCACGGTGTGGCCATGCGATCGGCGTGGCGCAGTGCCGTGCCGTGATCGGCGAAGTCGGCCGACCATTGCAGCACCGCCCATTCACGTTCCTCTGCGGGCGTGCGATCGCGCGCGTTGAGGGTCTCCCACCGGTCCAGATGAGGCCCGAGCCGCAGCCTCAGATTCCGCTTGTAGTGCGGGTGCCAGCCGCGATCGGGATCAATGCCGGTCCCGGACACGTAGATCAGATGGCTGACCCGTTCGGGGTGTTCGATGGCGTACCGCAACGCCAGGTGTGCACCCCACGAATGGCCCAACAGGGCCGTCCGCGGACCGGCCAACTGGTCGCGTACCGCGTCGAGATCGGCCACGAAGCGGGCGATGTCATACGGTCCGCGCCGCTGCGAGCGCCCACAGCCGCGCTGATCCCATCGGATGGTGCGGGCATGCTTTTCGAGCAGCCGGGTCACCGGGGCGAGATAGTCCCAGAGACCCGGACCCCCGTGACAGAGCACCAGAGGCGGCCCGGTGCCGGCCTGTTCTGCCCACAGGCGGCAGTCGTCGCCGCGCACGCTCAGGTCCACGGTCGACAGTATGACCGTCGTGTGCGCTGGCTTGCCTGAGCCGGAACGGTGGGTTCCGTTGGTGGTGGGACGCGCGTCCCCGTTCGGCGAATGTGGTCAGAAGTGGTCCGCACCGAGTTGGCGCATCTCGCGTGGCGACTTGACCTCAATCTCGGGTGAGGTCCTAGCCTCCGGTATCGGAGGTACGGCATGAGTATGGAAGTTACCGCGTGGATGTCCCTGCACCACGCGATGAACGCGCAGGACGAGCGACCGCTGTCCCGCGCGACATTGAAGCGGATCGCGCAGTTCGCGCGGCCGTACCGTACTTTGATCATCAGGTTCCTGCTGTTGAGTGCGGTGACGGCGGTTCTCACGGTGGCGGCGCCCGTTCTCGCCGGTCGCGTGGTCGATGCGATCGTCGACCGCGCCGACAGCGGCGTCGTGATCCGGTTGGCCGTACTGATCGCGGTGATCGCCCTCGCCGAGGCCGGGCTGGGTCTGGTGACGCGATTTCTCTCCGCCAGCATCGGTGAGGGGTTGATCGTCCAACTGCGGACTGCTGTTTTCGACCACGTGCAGCGCATGCCGGTGGCGTTCTTCACACGGACCCGCACGGGTGCGCTGGTCAGCCGCCTGAACAACGATGTGATCGGCGCGCAACGGGCCTTCAGCGACACCCTGTCGAGTGTGGTCGGCAACACCGTCACGCTCCTGCTGACGTTGGCCGTGATGCTCACCTTCTCCTGGCAGATCACGCTGCTGGCGCTGGTCCTGCTGCCCATCTTCGTTCTCCCCGCCCGCCGGATGGGTTCGCGGCTCGCTCGGTTGCAGCGGGAAGCGGCCGAACACAACGCGGCAATGAGCACCCGGATGACCGAACGCTTCTCCGCCCCGGGGGCCACCCTGGTCAAGCTGTACGGGCGGCCGGCCGAGGAGTCCGCCGAGTTCGCGGCGCGGGCACGTCGGGTCCGGGACATCGGCATCCGCGCCGCGATGCTGCAGTGGGTCTTCATCACCGCGCTCACCCTGGTTGGCTCGCTGGCGCTGGCCCTGGTCTACGGGCTGGGCGGTGTCTACGCGCTACGGGGCAGCCTCGACGCCGGGACGGTGGTCGCCCTCGCGCTACTGCTGTCGCGGCTGTACGCGCCGCTGACCTCGCTGGCCAGTGCGCGGGTCGAGGTGATGAGCGCGTTGGTGAGCTTCGAGCGGGTGTTCGAGGTCCTCGACCTCAAGCCGCTGATCCTCGACCGGGCCGACGCCCGGCCCCTCCCGGACGGGCCGGTCGCGGTGGAGTTCGACGGGGTCCGGTTCGGCTACCCCTCGGCGGACAAGGTGTCCCTCGCGTCGCTGGAGGATGTGGCGAAGCTCGATACGCGCGGCGGCGAGGAGGTGCTGCACGGGGTGTCGTTCCGCGCCGAAGCGGGGCAGATGGTGGCGCTGGTCGGCTCCTCCGGGGCGGGCAAGTCGACGATCGCGCAGCTCGTGCCGCGCCTGTACGACGTCGAGGATGGCGCGGTGAAGCTCGCCGACGTCGACGTACGCGACCTGTCGGCCGAGTCGATCCGGACCGCGTTGGGCGTGGTGACCCAGGACGGGCACCTCTTCCACGAAAGCATCCGCGCCAACTTGGCGTTCGCCCGCCCGGACGCGACCGAGGACGAGATGTGGGAGGTGCTCCGGCGGGCCCGACTCGACGACCTGATCCGCTCCCTGCCCGATGGGCTGGACACCGTCGTCGGCGAGCGCGGATACCGTCTGTCCGGCGGGGAACGGCAACGGCTCACCATCGCCCGGCTGCTGCTGGCCCGTCCACGCGTGGTCATCCTCGACGAAGCCACCGCGCATCTGGACTCCACCTCGGAGGCGGCGGTTCAGGACGCCCTCGCCGAGGCCCTGACCGGCCGGACGAGCGTGGTCATCGCGCACCGGCTCTCCACCATCCGGGCAGCCGATCAGATCCTGGTCGTCGAGGACGGACGCATCGTCGAACGCGGGCGACACGGTGAGCTTCTCGCCGCTGGCGGCCGCTACCACGAGTTGTACCGCACCCAGTTCGCCCAGGAACAGCCGACGGTCCAGGAGCAGCCGACGGTCCAGGAACAGCCGACGGTCCAGGAACAGCCGACGGTCCAGGAGCAGCCGACGGTCCAGGAACAACGCGTCGGCACGTGACGGTCCTCGGTCATGCCGCCGCCCGCCGCGGAATGTCCGTGGCGGG
>NZ_JBEXHP010000221.1:0-3488 GCF_040607895.1 Micromonospora sp. NPDC005220 | reverse complement strand
TCATCGGGATACTTCTTCGGTGCTGCCACGGATACTTCCTCCCCCACGGCCATCAGACCATGGTTAAGAAGCTCCATGAAAGCGGGGGTAGCTCACTTGTGTGCCGGCCATGGCTTGTGTACCGGCCACATGGCCTGTGTGTCGGCTATGGCCTGTGGCTTCGGACTGACGGGCGGTCACGTTCGTCGGTGGTACTGGTTGCGGCGGGGGAGTCGGTCGGGGTCGAGCCAGGCGGGGGGCACGAACTCGGGGTGCCCGTCGCCGCCGAGCCGCACGCTCCAGTCGCTGTGGTGGAGGTGTCGGTGGTGGTGGCCGCAGAGGAGGACGGCGTTGTCGAGGCTGGTCGGGCCGCCGTCGGCCCAGTGCCGGATGTGGTGGGCGTCGCACCAGCGCGGTGGGCGATCACAGCCCGGGAAGGCGCAGCCTCGGTCGCGCAGGACCAGGGCGCGTCGTAGCGGGCCGGTGACGAGTCGGCGTTGCCGGCCGAGGTCGAGCGGTTGGCCGGCTCCGCTGAGGACAGCGGGAAGAATGGCGGCGTCGCAGGCGAGCCGACGCACGGCCTCGGGGGTGAGCTGAAGGCCGGTGTCGAGAGCACCGGCGCCCAACTGCCGCGTCAACCCGTCGTAGGCGGTGGTGACGACCACCTGTGCGAGGTCGCCGCCGTTCTCGGGTAGCTCGCCGCTGCGCAGAGCGAGCCGGCACACGTCGGCGAGGGCGTCATGGCGGCGCTGCCCGGCCGTGCGGGTGTCGTCGGGGCCGCCGGGCGCGCTCAGCGGGTCGATGGCGGCGCGCAACGCGGCGGCGGCTTCACTGTCGAGGATGCCGGTGAGGCGTAGTCGGCCGTCGGTCTGTTCGCTCATGGTGAGGTGTCTGTCGCGGGCGGCTCGGGACTCCTCTGCCTTCATTGCTGCCTCCGCGGCGGCATCGGCGACCTCAGGGGCGACGTGGTCGAGGATGCGGGTGCCGAGCTTGCGCATCTGGGCGGCGTCGAACTGCGCGGCCCAGTCGACGAGGACGCCGACGGCCTTGTCGGCGACCTCCGTGCCGGCAGCGGTGTGCACGGTCTGGACCGTGGCGGCGATGACCCGGACCTGCTCCACGTCGACGGTTCCAGTGGCCAGCGCGTCCCGCGCGGCGGCCGGAGCGGCATCGAGCATCGCGGCCAGCTCGATCAGGCGGCGGGCGGCGCCGATGCCGAGGCGCAGCCGGCCTCGCAACCACACCGCTGTCGAGGAAGCGCCCTGTGCGGTCGCGGTGCCTCGGCCGTCGAGCTCCCGGACGAGAGCCAGCTTGACCGCGGCAAGGCGTTGCTCGAGCCGGTGTGCGGCGTCGAGTGCCGCGACGAGGTCGTGCTCTGCAAGAGCCCACGCCGACGCGCCGAGGCAGTCGGCGACTGCCGCCTCCGCCTGCGCCAGCTCCTCCAACATGGACCGACAATAGAACAGGTGTACGACAGTCTTGGCTCGCGGCGGGTGAGGTGCGGTGGTTCCGGGTGACTGGCCGACGACGATGGGCAGCTCGCCCGCGCGCGACGGCTGATCTTCGGAGGCGTGGTGCTGTGGCACCGGGGCCGTGCGGGCGGCCGGTTCGCGCGGCGCGCCGGTTCAGTGGTTGATGCCGTCGACCAGACGTTCGGTGGCGAGGCAGGAGACGAGGCAGCGTTCCTTGGCGTCGCCGGTGAGTCGGGCGGTCCAGTCGGTGAGGCCGCCGTCGCCGATCTCCAGGCTGCCGTTCAGGAGGGTGATCCGTAGGGCGCACCCCGTGTAGTAGCCCCGGCCCCGAGACCGCTCCGGTTCGTCCAACAGGGGCACCGCGCTGCCCTCGAGTGCCGGTCGGACGGTGTCGGCCAGCCGCTCCCGGACGACCCGATCGTCGAAGGTGGTGACGTGCAGCTGAGGCGCGGCGGCCGGCGCCAACTCGGCGAGGACGGTCCGCCAGTAGGTCAGGTGTCGGATCAGCAGCCGGGCCTCCGTGTGGCCCGAGCCCGTGTCCCGGGTGCTGGACACCAGGGCGAAGAGCCGGAAGTGCGCCGACGCGCCGCTGCCGAAATCCTGCGCCCGCAGCACCCGATGGGCGGCGGCCAGGTGCACCTCGCTCTGTCGGCGGCGACGTACGGCCGCCTCGATGGCGAGGGCGTTGGTGGGATCGCTCAGCACCTCGCTGGCGCGCATCGTGGTGACGATCCTGTTCTGGCTGACCGGTGCGACCGCCGAGCAGGCGCCGACCGGTACGACCGGCGACAGCTCCACTCCGGCGGTGTCGGCGGGCAGCAGTTGCCACATCCGCGCCTCCACCTGTGCGAGCAGGCGTGGGTCGGCACGGGCCGGGCGGACGAAACGGTCCTCGCGCCAGCGGCGTACCACCTCGGGCGGGCGTACGGTCGCCGCCCGGTCGCGGGCCACGCTCAACAGCAGAGTGCGCAGGTCCGCGCCGGACAACCCGGCCAGCGCGGTCCGCGTCCCGGCCGGCATCGCCGCCCACACCCGGCGCTCCGCGCCAGCCAGTTCACCGCCATCCATGGCCTACACCATGGACTTCGCGGCGCGCCGGATCCACCGGGTTTGGTGCGGTCCGGTGAATCGTCTACGACATCAGCTCCAAAGCACCCGGCAAAGGCCGTATCGCCGCCCGCCCGCCCGCCGCCTGCCGCCCGCCCGCCGCCCGCCCGCCCGCCGCCCCCTCCAGACGCCCGCGCATCGTGGGGCGGGCAAGGGTCGACGGCCGTCTATGATGCGCCGAGGGCTGGGCTACGACGGGGGATGCACATGATCAAAGCGGTATTCTTCGATGTCGGTGGGACGATTCTCGACGAGTCCCATGAGTTCGCCGCCTGGGCCGACTGGCTCGGCGTGCCCCGGCACACGTTCTCGGCGGTCTTTGGCGCGGTCATCGCCCGGGGTCTGGACTATCAGGAGACGTTCCGGGCCTTTCGGCCCGACTTCGATCTCGCGGTCGAGTTGGAGCGCCGAGCCGCCGCCGGCCAGCCGGAGTCGTTCGGCGCGGAGGATCTCTATCCGGACGCGCGAGGCTGCCTGACCGCCTTGCGGGATCAGGGGCTGCTGGTGGGCCTGGCCGGTAACCAGCCGGCCCACGCCGAGTCGACCCTCCGCGCACTCGACCTCTCCGTGGACGTGATCGGCACGTCACACGGTTGGGGCGTGGCGAAACCGGCACCGGCCTTCTTCGAGCGGGTCGTCCGCGACGGCGGCGGCGATGCGTCGTCGATCCTGTACGTCGGCGACCGGCCTGACAACGACGCCCGCCCGGCCCAGGAGGCCGGGATGCCGACGTGCCTGATCCGACGCTCGCCGTGGGGGCACATCCTCGACATCCCGGCGGTGGCCGAGAGGTGCCTGTTCCGGATCGACTCGCTGGACGAACTCCCCGGCCTGGTCGCGAAGCACAACGCGGCCGGCGGTTGACCCGCCGACCGCGCGAATCGTGCGGTCCTGGTGGCCGCCTTCCCCGGGCGCCCACCAGGACCGGGC
>NZ_JBEXHP010000220.1:0-3525 GCF_040607895.1 Micromonospora sp. NPDC005220 | reverse complement strand
GTCCCCCCCCCCCGCCGGGGCGGGGCGGGGGCCCCCCCCCCCCCGGGCCCCCCCGCCGCCGGCGGGCCCGCCACCGGCCGGCCCGGACGGTTCGCCGCCGTGCCTACTGCTCCAGCGTCGGGTAGTCGGTGTAACCACGCGGCCCCGGCGTGTAGAAGGTGCTCTGGTCCGGCT
Organism: Micromonospora sp. NPDC005220; assembly: GCF_040607895.1. Taxonomy (NCBI): domain Bacteria; kingdom Bacillati; phylum Actinomycetota; class Actinomycetes; order Micromonosporales; family Micromonosporaceae; genus Micromonospora; species Micromonospora sp. NPDC005220. Next base: position 3,351 of record NZ_JBEXHP010000220.1, on the reverse strand, counting down.
CGTTCAGCGGCGCGCCGATCTCCCACCGGCGGGGCAGGTCCGGGTTGGCCAGGAAATTCCGGCCGACCGCGACCAGGTCGCCAAGGCCACCGTCGACGATGCGCTCCGCGTCCGCCCGGGTGGTCACTGAGGCGAAGCCGTCGTTGGCGATGAACGGACCCCCGAACCGGCGCCGCAGGTCGACGATCAGGTCGCTCGTCGGGTCGGCCAGGGCGTGCAGGTAGGCCAGGCCGAGCGGCGCGATCGCGTCGACCAGCGCGCCATAGGTGGCGGCCACGTCGGCCGCGTCCTCCTCCACCACGCCCTGGATGTTGTGCGAGGGCGAGATCCGGATGCCGACCCGGTCGGCGCCGACCGCCTCGACGACGGCCCGGGTCACCTCGATCACCAGCCGGGCGCGGGCCTCCGGGGAGCCGCCGTACCCGTCGGTCCGCAGGTTGCTCGACGGCGCCAGGAACTGGTGCAGCAGGTAGCCGTTGGCGGCGTGCAGCTCCACCCCGTCCAGGCCGGCATCGACGGCGTTGCGCGCCGCCCGGACGAACTCCTCGACGATCCCCGGCAGCTCGTCGCCGCGCAACTCCCGCGGCACCGGGTACGCCTTCATCCCGTCGCGGGTGAAGATCTCGCCCGGGGCGGCGATGGCACTGGGCGCCACCGACTCCAGGCCGCCCTTGTTGTCGGGGTGGCCGATCCGACCCACGTGCATCAGCTGCATGACGATCTTTCCGCCGCCCGCGTGCACGGCGTCGGCGACGGCCCGCCAGCCCTCGACCTGCTCGGCAGAGTGGATGCCCGGCGTGTCCGCGTAACCCTGGCCGACGGCACTGGGCTGGGTGCCCTCGGTGATGATCAGGCCGGCTGAGGCGCGTTGGCCGTAGTAGGTCGCGGAGATCTCCTGCGGCACCTGATCCTCGCCCGCGCGGTTGCGCGTCAACGGTGCCATCACGATCCGGTTGGTCAGTTCCAGCTTGCCCAGGGTGAACGGGCTGAACAGGGCTGTCATCGTGTCTCCGCTTCGTCGTCGAACGGACGTCTTGAGTACGCTGGCGTCCCGGCACTGATCAACTGGATAGCTCGGCCGACGATTCCCGGACGCGCCGTGACACACGTCTCGGACCCTGGCCCGGTCGGTCCCAGGATGGGTGGGACCTGGTTGCGCCCGCCCGAGGCCGGCACCGTACGAGGTGCCGGCGGGCGCTCCGACCGGCAGAGGAAGAACCATGATCGGCGACAAGCTGCCCGGTGGCACCTGCCGGATGGGTGACCTCACCGTCACCCGGTTCGGCTACGGCGCCATGCAACTGGCCGGCCCTGGCGTCTTCGGGCCACCCAAGGACCGGGCCGCCGCCGTCGATGTGCTGCGCACGGCCGTCGAGTTGAGCATCCGGCACATCGACACGTCGGACTACTACGGCCCGTACGTCACCAACGAGATCATCCGGGAGGCGCTCGCGCCGTACCCCGACGACCTGCACATCGTCACCAAAATCGGTGCCCGCCGCGACGAGCAGGGCGGCTGGCCGCCAGCGCGGACGCCGGCCAAGCTCACCCAGCAGGTGCACGACAACCTGAACGCCCAGCGATATCCTGCCGAATTGGCGTGAGCCCATAGTCGCCGGTGTCAAGCCAGATTTGTCGTGACGAACGGCGGCAGTGGAACCGTTCGGCGGCCAGCTCGTGACGTCGCATAGGGCTTGATGCTGACGTGCCCGGAGACTTCCTCGGCGACGCGGACGACGCACACGACGGCGGCGTCCAGGTCGACGGCGTCCCAGCCGATCGGCGTCCTTGAAGACACCCCACCGGACCCGCCCTCTCAGCTCTCATGCACTCACCTCTGGTAGGTCGAACAGGGCGGGTTGGGCGTCACCGATCGGGGTGGTGCGGGTCGGTCCGGCGGCGCCGGCCCAGCGGTGGGCGGCAGCGGTGTGTCGGGGACAGGTAGTTTCGGCGCGGTAGCGGCCGGTGCCGGGTTGGCCGGCTTCTATCAGGGCGGTGGCTGGCCCCGCAGCGGGCGCAGTAAGTGGGCCAGCCGGGCTCCGGGGAGAAGACGGTCGAGGATCGTGGGCCAGACGGTGAACAGTCGCTGGCTCGGGTTGATAGCTGCTCCTCTACCTCCCCGTGACGGCGGCCCGCCGGCCCGGGCGCGATCACCGTTGAACCGCCGGCGGCCCGGTCCGTAGTGAGCCGGGACGGCAGGATGAGGTGTCGGTGGAGAGGGAGGGCGACGGGTGCGGATGCGGTGGGCCGTTCAGGCGGTGCTGGTGCTGGTCGGGATCTGGCTGGTGCCGACCGGTCCGGCGCATGCCGCGCCGACGGAGACCGGCCGGTACTACGTGGTCGGCCCGCCGGTCGACGGGCAACGGGAATACCTTTATGCCATCGCGTTGCGTACGCTCGGCAACGGCAACCGGTACCGGGAGATCGTTGACCTCAACACCGGGCGGGCCCAGCCGGATGGTGAGACGTTCACCGACGGCCTGGTGCTCAACCCGGGCTGGGTGCTCGTCCTGCCCCCGGACGCCAAGGGCCAGGGGGTACGCATCGGCCCGCTGCCCCGGCCCCGGGCCCGCCCCACCCCGCCGGTGACCAGGACACCGCCCGCCCAGCGGTCCGCCCCGGCGCCCACCACGGCCGCGCCGCCCCGTACCACGGCCGCGCCGAGCAGTGTGCCGCCGTCCGCGCCCGCCCGGCCTCCGGCCACCACGGAGGTCGCCGCGCCCCGGCGGCAGGAACCCACGACCCCGGCCGGCCTCGACCCGCTGGTGATCCGGGTCGGCGCGGGCGTCCTGTCGGTGCTGCTCGCGGTGGCGGCGATCGTGCTGCTGCGACCGGGCCGCTCCGGTCGTGGCCTGCCGGTGGCCGGCGACGACGGGCCGTGGCCGCCCGAGCGGCACCACACGCCCGCTCCCGGCGACGCCGCGAGGGCGCCGCTTGCCGCGCCGTCCACGGACACGTCCGCGACACCGGACGGGCTTCCCGCGAACGGGCCGTCCTCGACGGACGGAGCAGCCACCTCATCCCTTCAGGACGACACGACGGCGTCCGGCCCGGCGAACGAGGCGCCGCAGCCGTCCCCGGTGGAGGCGTCGTCCGTGGCCACGCGAACCCGGTCGGCCTCCGTAGCCGAGTCGCCTGGGCCCTCCGCCGCGACCGCTGGAACCGGACGATCGGTGGGCGGCCGGGTCGTCCAGGCCTCCGACAACGAGCGGCGCGCCACGCCGGCGGAGGCGGACGTGGCGCGTCCGGCCGGCACGCCGGCCCGGATGGAGGCCTCGACGGATGTGCCGCGCCCGCCGCTGCCGGCCGGGGACGAGGCGCCGTACCTCACCGCCGACCTGGACACCGACG
>NZ_JBEXHP010000219.1:0-3568 GCF_040607895.1 Micromonospora sp. NPDC005220 | reverse complement strand
GCCGGCGCCGGGTGCCCAACCCGCTCGACCCGCCCGGCGAGGCGCTGCATCGCCCCGGCCGCCGAGCGCAGCCGGCCGGCCAGCCAGCTACGCGGGCGTCGGCGCGGTGGCACCGCCGGTCTCCAGCTCCAGGCCCTCGTAGCGCAGGGTCAGCGAGGCGATGGCGATCTCGTGGCTGAGAGTGTTGAGGTGCGCGCCGCGCCACCGGGTCGGCCAGGCTTCGATCAGGTTCCAGCGCAGCACCTCGGCCGTCCCCACCGAGTCGAGCAGCACCACCGAGACGTTGCGCCGGTTGAGGGTGCCCTGAGCGGTGGCGTTCACCCAGTCCCACAGCTCGCGGGAGGCGGTGAGGCCGAAGTGCAGCGTCACCGGCTCGTACTCGGCCTGACCGGGCACCATCCGCATCCGACCCAGGCCGTGCTCCCGGTACGGCTGCCCGGGGATGTTCACCTCCAACCCGGTCATCTCGGTGAAGTGGCCGTTGGTGACGCCGTTGATGAGCAGTCGAAAGTTGTACGCCCGGTACGGGTCGACCGGGGCGCCGGGCTGCGGGGTGGCGGTGGTGGGCATGTCAGCCTCCGATCGTCTCGGTCTCGGTGCCGCCGGCCCACTGGCTCAGCTTGAACACCACGAACTCGGCGGGCTTGACGACAGCGATGCCGATGTGGGCGATCACCATGCCCGCGTCGCGGACGTCCGGCGGGTTGGTCTCCTCGTCACACTTGACGAAGAACGCCTCCTCGGGGCTGCGCCCCAGCAACGCGCCGTCGCGCCACACCCGGGTGAGGAACGCCCCGATGTCGCGACGAATCGAGCGCCAGAGGGTGAAGTCGTTGGGCTCGAACACCATCCACCGGGTGCCGTTGGCGATGGCCTGCTCGATGGCGATGCTGAGGCGTCGGACGTTGAGGTAACGCCACTCGCTGGCCTCGGCGGCGAGCGTACGGGCGCCCCACACGCGGATGCCCTCGCCGGCGAAGTAGCGGATCACGTTGACGCCCTTGGGGTTGAGCACGTCGTGTTCCGGTCGGGTGACCAGGTAGCCCAGGTCGACGGCGCCGCGAACGGGTTCGTTGGCCGGGGCCTTGTGCACCCCGCGCAGGGCGTCGGTGCGGGCCCAGATGCCAGCCAGGTGCCCGCTCGGCGGGGTGAGCTCCAGCTCGCCGCTGATCGGGTCGCGTACCCGCAGCCAGGGGTAGTAGAACGCGCCGAACTCGGACTGTCGCGGCCGGTAGGCGGCCCCCTCGTGGCCGCCGGAGCCGCCCGGCTGGGCTGCGTCGCCGCCGCCCTCGGCGGGCTTGGCGGGTTTACCGGTGGACGGTGTGGCGACCCGGGTCAACGCGGAGATGTCGTCGATGTCCGGCGCCGGGTCGCAGATCGCGACCATGGTGCGGGTGCGCTCGGCCATGCTGAGCAGCGCCTCGTGGGACACCACGTCGTGGAAGCCGGGCGCCGCGATGATGGAGATCTCGTCGACGGCCTCCAGCAGTTGCAGACCGCCGCGCCGCTGCCCGGTGCCGGTGACCGCGCCACCCTCGCCGACGTTGACCACCCAGCAGCGGGCGCCACCGTTGTCCAGGAAGCCGAAGACCGCCCGCGCCAGCGGGGTGCTCTCCACCCGCTCGCCGGTGGCGAAGAGCCGCAGGAACTCCGTCCAGTTGTTGACCGGCACCGCCTTGCCCAGGTGGGCGGAGCGGTCCGGGGCGACGCCGACGAAGGCGGCGATGCTGGTGCTCGCCGGCCCGATCGGTCGGGCGCCGCTGGGGACCTCCTCGACATAGATGCCGGGGGAGAAGTAACTGGGCATCGGTCCTCCTGTGCCTTCGGTGTCAGTGGGTCGGTGGCGCGCAGACGATGACGATGTCGTCCTCACCCGGGTCGACGTCGGCGGTGAGGACGAGCCCCCGTCCGGTCAGCCGCAGCCGGACCGGGCCCGGCTGCTCGGGGTCGTGCGGTACGCCGACGATCAGGAACCGGCCCTCCGGGTCGGTGCGGGTGGCCGACCCGGTGCCGGGCAGTTCGACCCGCATCGCGGCCAGTGGCTGGTCCTGGGGGCCGACCACCCGTCCACTGAGGCTGCGGACGTCAAGTTGCCGCAGCCGCAGCGGTTGCAGCACCGGCGGCGCGGCCGGGGTCGGGTGGTCCACCTGCGCCGCCACGTCGATCAGCAGCGCCGGTCGGGGCGCCGTACCGAACGCGGTCCACAGGGGCGCGTCGCCGGCCTCCAGCACGACCGGGTAGCTGCCGTCGCTGGTCGCGGCGGTGAGCACCCGGTCCAGTCGGGGCAACCCGGCCGGCCCGGTGACGCAGAGCAGGTGGCGGACCGTGAACCGGTACGGTTCGCGGACCGCGCCGCTGGAGCGGGTCTGCCGGGCCGGACGCAGTTCGAGGGGCCAGAGGGTGAGCCCGTCGGTGTCGTCGCACGCGCGGGGCGGGCCGACCGGGACGGGTTCCCCCGCCGCGCCGGTCACCCAGGCGACCAGTTCGGCGGTGGCCGTCTCGATCGGTCCGCGCCCGTGGGTGCTCATCGCGGCGGCGTTCCCTGGATCCGGTACGCGATGGCCTCGTTCCAGACGTGCGGGTAGACGCCGATCTCGAAGTACCTGGTGAAGCGGTTGATCGGCGCGTTGGTGTGGTCGTGGTAGAGCAGCCACACCGGCGCGATGGTGAACAGGACGTAGTTGGCGAGGACGAGGGGGATGTAGAGCGGCCCGAGCAGGCGACCTTGGAAGATGTGCACGTCCTCGTGGCGTTGGATGCCGGAGCTGGAGCCGGCGCAGACGGTGCCGATGGTGGTGGCGTACCGGGGCGAGACCCCCTCCACCACGCTGACCCGGCCGCTGCCCAGCGACGTGGGCCGGTCCAGTGAGTGTCCGAAGATCAGGTGCACGGTCAGGTAGATGGCGCCGACGACCGTGTTGAGCAGACTCCAGGTGTGGTCGACGACGAAGAGGAAGATGCCGCGGGCGTCCGAGGCGTACACCCCGGCGGAGGCCACCGACCAGCCGAACACCGCGCCGACCACCAGGCCCACGACGGCGCCGATCAGCAGCCCGATCGGGCCGCCGGCGAGGAAGCCGAGCAGGGCGCCGAAGCCGACCTGGACGGCCGCGCTGAGAATTCCGAAGACCATGACGACACCTCTCAGACCCAGGAGCGGAAGACTCGGGGCTCACGACCCTGCGCGACCTGGGTCGGCGACGGCTGGGTCGCCTGCCGGTTGCCGGGCGGGAACTGGTTGACGCCGAGCGCGGCGGAGAAGATGACCAGCGCGTTGAAGAACGCGATGACCCACTTCTCGCCGCCGGCGTCGTCGGCGAACGCCGCCGTCAGGTAGGACAGCAGCAGCGCGATGGCGATGGCGATCCACTTGCGGAGCTTGTCGCCGCTCGGGCCGATCAGCCCGCCGATGACGTTGGTGGCCAGCAGGGTGGCGGCGCTCGCGCCGGCGATGGTCCCCAGGGCTGCCCAGGTGAAGAGATCGTTCATGCCGATCCCCCTCTTTTGCGATGGTGCGACCGGGATGTGGTGGTGGTGAGGTCCGGTGCCCCGCGCGCGGGGGACCGGG
>NZ_JBEXHP010000218.1:0-3611 GCF_040607895.1 Micromonospora sp. NPDC005220 | reverse complement strand
GCTCCGGGCGGTCAGGCTTGATCCCTCCGCCGGGGACGGTCGCCCCAGCCCTGACCTTGGTCCCGGTCCGGTCCGCCCGTCGCGGACCTTGACTGCGGGCCGTCCGCCCGTCGCGGACCTTGACAGCGGGCCGTCCGCCCGTCGCGGACCTTGACAGCGGCCCGTCCGCCCGTCGCGGACCTTGACAGCGGCCCGTCCGCCCGTCGCGGACCTAGACTGCGGGCCGTCCGCCCGTCGCGGACCTAGACTGCGGGCCGTCCGCCGGTCGCGCTCCTCCTCGTGTACGCCGTCAGCCCTCGACCGCCGACGTCCTGGTGAAACTCAGCCCACGTCGACCCAGCCCACGTCGACTCACCCCAGCCTGACCGACCCGCCTGCGCCAGCCCTCGCCTGGCCAGGAGCCGCCCGGCCCACCTCGCCGCGGCCAGCGGACCTTCGCTCAGGTTGTGTCGTCGACACGAAGATCCGACCCGACGTAGATCTTGGACACTTTCCGTTACGCGGGAACGGAAAGTGTCCAAGATCTACGTTGCCGGCTCTCCGGCGAGGTCGCGGAACCTACCGGCGTTCCCCTGCGGCCCTCCACTGCGCCTCGGCCCCTCCTGTCATGAATTGGTGGGGCTCTGCTTCGTCGGGTGCGCCCGCTCTCTGCGTGATCCACTCGGGTTTCAGGAAGTCGGCCTGTCGGACGCCCTCGGATACCGCGACTTCAAGGAACGCGAGTGGATCAAAGCAGGCGTCGCTCTACAGACCCCCGCATCAGCACGATAAATGGGTCGAGCCGGGCAGATCGGAGCTTGAGCCACCGGCCAGCCCAGGTTGCGCGCGGACCCGGGCCGCCCACAGGGCTGGGGGCGACCGTCCCCGGCGTAGGGATCAAGCCTGACCGCCCGAAGCCGGGGACGGTCGCCCCCAGCCCCCCAGCGCAACCACCGACCAGGAAGCCGCAACCACCCACCAGGAAGCCGCAACCACCGACCAGGAAGACGCAACCACCGACCAGGAAGAGCAGCCCGAGACGAGGGCGCGAGGCAAGCCCGGGACCCACGTTCGGTTCAAGTGCCCGCGCCCGGGTAGCAGTCCTTCGAGACGGTGACGAAGAGGGGACGAGGGACATGAAGGCGTTGACCTGGCAGGGCAAGCAGGACGTACGGGTCGAGGAGGTCCCGGATCCCCGGATCGAGGAGCCGACCGATGCGATCGTGAAGATCACCTCGACCGCGATCTGCGGGTCCGACCTGCACCTGTACGAGGTGCTCGGGCCGTACCTGAAGCCGGGTGACGTGCTGGGCCACGAGCCGATGGGCATCGTCGAGGAGGTCGGGTCGGAGGTGACCGGGCTCAAGCCGGGCGACCGGGTGGTGGTGCCGTTCAACATCGCCTGCGGCAGTTGCTGGATGTGCCGGCGTCAGCTCTACGCCCAGTGTGAGACCACCCACGTCAGCAGCGAGGGCAAGGGCGCTGCCCTGTTCGGCTACACCTCTCTCTACGGTTCGGTGCCGGGCGGGCAGGCCGAGTATCTGCGCGTCCCGCAGGCCCACTTCGGGCCGATCAAGATCCCGCAGACCGGCGCGGACGAGCGGTACCTCTACCTGTCCGACATTCTGCCCACCGCCTGGCAGGCGGTGAAGTACGCGGACACCCCGCCGGGCGGCACCCTGGCCGTCTTCGGGTTGGGCCCGGTCGGGCAGTTCTGCGCGCGGATCGGCCGCCACCTCGGCGCGGGCCGGGTGATCGGGCTGGACCTGGTGCCCGAGCGGCTGGAACTGGCCCGCCGACACGGCATCGAGGTGCTCGACGTGAGCCAGCTGTCCGACGTACCTGGTGCGTTGATCGACCTGGTTGACGGGCGCGGCCCGGACGCGGTGATCGACGCGGTCGGGATGGAGGCGCATGGTTCGCCGGCGGGGAAGTTGGCCCAGACCGCCGCCGGGCTGTTGCCGGACAAGCTGGCCCAGACGATGACCGACCGGGCTGGCGTGGACCGGCTCTCCGTCCTGCACGCCGCGGTCAAGGGGGTCCGCCGTGGCGGCACCGTGTCGATCTCCGGGGTGTACGGCGGCGAGGCCGACCCGATGCCGCTGATGGAGATGTTCGACCGGGGTGTTCAGCTGCGGATGGGGCAGTGTCACGTGCGCCGGTGGACCGACGAGATCCTGCCACTGCTCGCCGATGACGACGACCCGCTGGGCGTGGAGGACCTGCGTACCCACCGGGTGCCGCTGGCCCGGGCGCCGCAGGCGTACGAAATGTTCCAGAAGAAGGAGGACGGCTGCATCAAGGTCGTGCTCGAACCGTGAGTGCGAGAGTGCCGTGAGCCGGGTGGTCGTGATCGCGGGCTGCCGGGGGTCTTCGACCAGGTGGTACTCGTCGGGCGTTGATGCGGCTGGCCGGCCTGAGTGGACGGACGATCGCCGCGCTGCGCCGACGGCTCGGCTGCACTGTTCGGGGGACGATTCGGGGGCATCGTGCATCGATCAACTCGCCTAGGGTGGTGGGCCAGCAAGCGCGCTGGCGCAACACGATCGGGGAGACGATTCACCATGCGACTGAACCGCAGAACGGCACTCGGCTTGGGCACGGTGGCCACCGCCGGCACAGTGCTGGGCGCCGCCGGCACGGCGAGCGCCGCCGACACCACCAAGGTGTCGCCGACCACCCCCGCCCGGGCCGCCCGTCGGGTCGCCGCCGTCTTCACCAAGCACAGCGTTGAGGCCGGCGGCAACTGGCAGGCGTACGTCAGCGTCGCCGACCCGGCCGGTACGCCGGTGGTCGCGGTGCAGGCCGACGCGGACCGGCGGATCGAGGCGTACAGCGTCAACAAGATCGCCGTCGCCACTGCGGTGCTGGACAAGGTCGACCGGGGGCTGCTCACCCTGGACCAGCAGGTCGAGGTAAGCGCGGCGATCGTGGTACCGGGCGGTGACGGCATCTTCAGCCTGGACGGCGCGTACCCGAGCCTGGTGACCCTCGGGCATGTGCTGGCGAACCTGTTGACCGTCTCGGACGACACGGCGGTGCGGTTGTGCGGGCTGGTCGCCCCGGCCGCCGAGATCAACTCCATCCTGGTCGCCAAGGGCTTCCCGAACACCCAGGTCCAGCCGGTGGCCAACCCGAACCGGTTCTTCCTCGGCACCAGCACCCCCCGGGAGACGCACGACCTGCTGCGTGCCCTGGTCGCGGGCACGCTGCTCTCCCCCGCCTCGACGGCGTACCTGCTGGGCGTCCTGCGCGCCCCGGTGGCGTTCACCGACGGCATCCAGCGGACGATGTCCTCCGACGAGCGGGCCCGGATCGCCACCAAGGCCGGCTGGTACGCCGACGCCCGGCACGAGGCCGGGGTGATCTTCGACCGCTCCGGCGCGGCGGTGCTCACCTACGCCCTCTTCGCCGACGGGCAGGCCAACCCGGACGACTTCGGCGCGACCCATCCGGCGGTGCAGGCGCGGGCCGCCATGGGCCCCAATTTCCTGGCCGCCGTGGACCGGATCGCGGGCGTGGGCAAGACGTTCCGGATCACCGCCCGACGTCCCAGCAACGGCGGCTAGAGACCGTCCCGGGTCGGGGGGCGCGGGGGGCGGACGCCCCGGCGGGGGGGTTGGGGAGGTGAC
>NZ_JBEXHP010000217.1:0-2500 GCF_040607895.1 Micromonospora sp. NPDC005220 | reverse complement strand
CAGAGACTTGGCTGGCCCCCTTGTGAGGGGGCTGGAAGTCTGCCAGGCATGGCCTGGCCCTACATACCGATCACTGTGGTGGTGCTGGTGTGGGGCGGATCGGGTTGTGGGTTGGTCGTTTGTTGAGAATTGCACAGTGGACGCGAGCATCTTTGTGGTCAAGTTGTCAAGGGCGAACGGTGAATGCCTTGGCACCAGGAGCCGATGAAGGACGTGGGAGGCCGCGATAGGCCTGGGGGAGCTGTCAACCAAGCTGTGATCCCAGGGTGTCCGAATGGGGAAACCTGGCACCAGTCATGTGGTGTCACCCACACCTGAACACATAGGGTGTGTGGAGGGAACGCGGGGAAGTGAAACATCTCAGTACCCGCAGGAAGAGAAAACAATTTAGTGATTCCGTGAGTAGTGGCGAGCGAAAGCGGATTGAGGCTAAACCGGCTGCGTGTGATACCTGTCAGGGGTTGCGTGGTCGGGGTTGTGGGACCCTACTGAACAAGCTGACACTTGTTCGAGGAGTTATAAAGTCAGTGGCTAGTCGAACAGTCTGGAATGGCTGACCGTAGACGGTGAGAGTCCGGTAGGTGAAAGTTGCTGACCTTCTGTGGGTGTTCCCGAGTAGCGGCGGACCCCTGAAATCTGCCGTGAATCTGCCAGGACCACCTGGTAAGCCTAAATACTTCCTGGTGACCGATAGCGGACAAGTACCGTGAGGGAATGGTGAAAAGTACCCCGGGAGGGGAGTGAAATAGTACCTGAAACCGTTCGCCTACAATCCGTCGGAGCCTTGCGGGGTGACGGCGTGCCTTTTGAAGAATGAGCCTGCGAGTTAGTGGCATGTGGCGAGGTTAACCCGTGTGGGGGAGCCGTAGCGAAAGCGAGTCTGAATAGGGCGATTCAGTCGCGTGTCCTAGACCCGAAGCGGAGTGATCTAGCCATGGGCAGGCTGAAGCGCGGGTAAGACCGCGTGGAGGGCCGAACCCACCAATGTTGAAAAATTGGGGGATGACCTGTGGTTAGGGGTGAAAGGCCAATCAAACTCCGTGATAGCTGGTTCTCCCCGAAATGCATTTAGGTGCAGCGTCGCGTGTTTCTTGCCGGAGGTAGAGCACTGGATGGTCTAGGGGGCCCACAAGCTTACCGAAATCAGCCAAACTCCGAATGCCGGTAAGTGAGAGCGCGGCAGTGAGACTGCGGGGGATAAGCTTCGTAGTCGAGAGGGAAACAGCCCAGATCACCAGCTAAGGCCCCTAAGCGTGTGCTAAGTGGAAAAGGATGTGGGGTCGCACAGACAACCAGGAGGTTGGCTTAGAAGCAGCCACCCTTTAAAGAGTGCGTAATAGCTCACTGGTCAAGTGGTTCCGCGCCGACAATGTAGCGGGGCTCAAGCACACCGCCGAAGCTGTGGCATTCACATTTTAACCTCGCTTGGACTTGATTCCTTGTGCAGGTGTGTGGATGGGTAGGGGAGCGTCGTGCCGCGAGTGAAGCAGCGGGGTGACCCAGTTGTGGACGCGGCACGAGTGAGAATGCAGGCATGAGTAGCGAAAGAAGGGTGAGAAACCCTTCCGCCGGATGACCAAGGGTTCCAGGGCCAGGCTAATCCGCCCTGGGTGAGTCGGGACCTAAGGCGAGGCCGAGAGGCGTAGTCGATGGACAACGGGTTGATATTCCCGTACCCGCGAAAGAGCGTCCCTGATGAACCTCGTTGTGCTAACCACCCGAACCAGCTGATGTCTTCGGACTGATGCTGGGGAGCGTGGGAACCTGATGGGTAGTAGTCAAGCGATGGGGTGACGCAGGAAGGTAGCTGAGCCCGGCCGGTGGTTGTGCCGGGGTAAGCGTGTAGGCCGTGTTGTAGGCAAATCCGCAACACATGTTGGCTGAGACGTGATGCCGAGCCGATTCAGGTGAAGTCAGTGATCCTATGCTGCCGAGAAAAGCCTCTAGCGAGTTCTTAGCGGCCCGTACCCCAAACCGACACAGGTGGTCAGGTAGAGAATACCGAGGCGATCGGGCGAACTGTGGTTAAGGAACTCGGCAAATTGCCCCCGTAACTTAGGGAGAAGGGGGGCCGGAGACGTGAAGCCCCGCGCGGGTGGAGCGTTGTATGGCCGCAGAGAGCAGGGGGAAGCGACTGTTTACTAAAAACACAGGTCCATGCGAAGAAGTAATTCGATGTATATGGACTGACGCCTGCCCGGTGCTGGAACGTTAAGGGGACCTGTTAGCTCTTCGGGGCGAAGCGGAGAACTTAAGCGCCAGTAAACGGCGGTGGTAACTATAACCATCCTAAGGTAGCGAAATTCCTTGTCGGGTAAGTTCCGACCTGCACGAATGGCGTAACGACTTCCCCACTGTCTCAACCACAGGCCCGGCGAAATTGCAGTACGAGTAAAGATGCTCGTTACGCGCGGCAGGACGGAAAGACCCCGGGACCTTTACTATAGCTTGACATTGGTACTCGAATTAGCTTGTGTAGGATAGGTGGGAGCCGGTGAAG
>NZ_JBEXHP010000216.1:0-3911 GCF_040607895.1 Micromonospora sp. NPDC005220 | reverse complement strand
GGGACCCCGCCCCGCGCGGCCTCTCAGCCCTTCACGCAGACGACCTGCTTGAGGTGCGCGACCACCTCGACCAGGTCCTCCTGCTGGGCCATCACCTCGGTGATGTCCTTGTACGCGCCGGGGATCTCGTCGACCACCCCGGCGTCCTTGCGGCACTCGACGCCGGCGGTCTGCGCGGCCAGGTCATCGGTGCTGAACGTCCGCTTGGCCTGCGCCCGGGACATCCGACGCCCCGCCCCGTGCGACGCCGAGCAGTACGCGTCCAGGTTGCCCCGACCTGACTGAATCCTATGTTCATCGATCCCGCAACGATGCAAGGGCCTCCGCCCCTTCGCACCGGGAACCACCATTGCTCACGCAGAGTAGCCGCCTGTAAGGATGTTGCCTTTGAGAGTGAGCGGCGAAGTTGCCGCGATGGGCATACCGAAAACGCTCTCGACCTCTAAAGTTTCGCGAACCCCACGGACAGTCCATCCCCGTCGCTCGACGGCCTTTCGGTTGGCATTCCAACGTTCCCGATGGTGGTTCAGCAGAAAAAAGTCTGCACTAAGGTCCGCACGAGAGATCCCCATCACAAATACTTCAGTATCAAATTTCCCGAAACCCCTGCGAATCCGTCCCCTAATGGGAAGAGTCCAGATACCAATTGTCGAGCATGCCTCCTTGAAAAACTCCAAGTTTGCCCGGTCCGCTGACCAGATCGACGGACGACCCGAAGCTCCAACATCACCATCAGCGGCGAAGTAGCCGGCGAGCCAACCAAAAATCATCTCGGCGTCGGCATCGAGCGCCGGGTACTCCCGCTTCCATTCGCGAGGGAACCCTCCCAGCCGTCGGTAGGTTTTCACCTCACCGCTCGCCAGAAGCCGCTCAGTAACCTCATTGGCAGGTATATGAAGCTTTCGTCCGGGCGAGCCGGGGAGATACTTGTAGTAGTAAGTTCTTAGACGCTCAATGTTATCGAAATATCGAAGGAGAGCCTCGTCCTTTTCTCCGAAGAACGAGGCATGAGCGAGGGCGCCACCCGAGATTGAACCATCCCCGAAGACGAAGCCGCGTGCGATTCCAGTCCGGGATGGCACCACTTCTCGTAATCGACGAGGGAACGCCGACGACAGCCGGTCTCCTAACCTCAGGTCGACCGTCGCTGCCTCAACCCTCCTATGTGCCACTTTCGGCCGCAGCAGCCATCGATGCCCGGCGGCAGCTCGGATGACGTGCTCCTCGCGGTAGCGACCTACCCGAACCTCGTAGAGCCGCCTGCGCCCGAGGCGGATAACTTGAGCATTTGACCATCGACCATTGGAAGCAAGAATGGAACCATCCACTCCCACAAGGTCTTGAATCTGCATAGGAGACGACCTTGTTAACACCTCCGTCTCACCGGCGAGTGCCGTGCACGGAAATCGATCATCGGTTACCCTACTCAAGACGGCTCTCGCTATGGACGGCAAGCGGCCAACGCGCGATGACAGTTTGAATGGTCACGGTTAGATTCTTCCGCAACGCGGACGTCACAGCAAGCGACTGCCCGTAAGTTTATCGGCACAGCTCCCCGCGTGTTCGATTTATTGCTGAACGCCGGGACTGCCCATCTCCGAGAATTTAAGGGCTGGACTGGCGGCAAACTAGGAGACGCCTGCAAGAAAGAGCCGCCACTTCTCACGACAGAGGTGGTGAGTCGCTCAATTTCCTGGCCGCGCGCCCTCGCCATCCTCGACCATGAGCCTCGACATGCTCGACCCGTCGGAGCTATGCGCCCGTGCTGGGCGCCACCGCCCGGGACCGTCGTGCGGCTCAGGTGTCGTAGCAGCCGTCCCAGGGCGGGTCGAACCCGAGGTCGTCGGGGAGGAACTCGGCGTGGTCGTCGCCGTCGTACTCGTGGGACCAGTCGACCAGCCCGAAGACGTGCCCGTCGACCTCGACCTGGAACAGTCGGATGGCGATGTCGGCGAAGACCCGGCCGGGCAGCGCGTCCAGCCATTCGGCGAGGCGGGCCTCAGCCCGGTCGATGGAGGCGTCCTCGGTCTCACTGGTGCCAGCGAACCAGATGTCCGAGTCGGTGTGCGTGCCGTCGGCGTCGAAGCGGTGCAGCACCGCGTACCACCGCTTGTGGCGGTACCAGTCGTCTTCGGCTCCGACACCATCGGCGAGCGTGGCGGTGACGGAGCCGAAGAACTGACCCTTGTCGTAGTGGCCGATGGTGCGGGTGCGGTAGTCGGGCTCGTGCGCGATCGGCACCAGGTCGGGAATCGCCATGGCCGCGAGGCTATCGCCGACCTACGACACGGGCACCACGCGGAAGGACTGCGCCGCGGTGCCGTTGCAGGTGTACTGGATGAGCTGGACGCTGTCCGCCGTGGACGCTCCCGGCACGTCGAGGCACTTGCCGCTGTTGCGGTTGACCAGGCGGTAGTAGCCGCCACCCTCGGGCTCGGCCCGCCACTGCTGGTTGGTGCCGCCGCTGTAGGACCAGAGTTGGATGGGCGCCGAGTCGGCGGTCGACCGGTCTTTCACGTCGAGCACCTGGGCGCTGTTGTTGCGGTTGTTGACCCGCAGGTACCCGCCGCTGGTCGGCACGAACTGGTACTGCTGGGCGGCACTGCTGTTGCACGCGTACTGCTGGATGGCCGTGCCGTTCGCGCTGGCGGCGGCCCGCGCGTCCACGCACTTGCCGTTGCCCCGGTTGACCACTGTGTGCCAGGCGGTCGGCGAAATCGTGCCGTCGGACGGCGGGGGCGTGGTCGGGGGAACGGTGCCGACGCCGGCGAGCCAGTGCAGCCCGTCGATCAGCAGCTGGTTCTGCTGTGCGCTGTCGAAGGTGGAGGACAGCCCGGTGTTGGTGCTGTAGTTCATCGCGTTGTGACCGAAGTTGGCGTACAGCATCTTGAACTGCCGGTTGCTCCAGACCAGCGGGTAGTAGCCGCCGTACCAGGACTGGTTGGGGTCGGTGCCGACCGGGAAGCTGGACGGGTCGACCGAGGCGAGGATGTCGATGTTCGGGTTCTGCCGCAGGTCGTTGCTCCAGGAGTACCACTCGCTGATCGACGACGGGAAGGTCGCCGGGAGGTTCCGGGTGGCGGCGTGGGTGCGGTTGTCGGCGCGCATGGTGACCCGGGTGGGTCCCCAGGTGTTGGTCTGGAACGAGCCGGTGCCGAGGAAGGTGTTGTAGTACCAGCTCCAGCTCGACGGGTTGGTGGTGAACGCGCTGACGTGGAAGCCCAGCCACGCCCCGCCGTTCTGCATGTACTGCTGGAACGCGGCCCGCTGCGCGGTGGGCGGCGCGTCGTCCAGGAACATGATGACCTTGTACTGGGCCAGGTTGGCGCTGTTCAGCAGACTCCAGTTGGTGGTGGCCTCCCAGGAGAAGCCGTACTGGGCGGCGGCCTGCGGGAACCAGGCGCGGGCGTCCTTGACGAAGTCGATGTGCGCGGCGTCCCAGGTGCCGTTGTAGAAGGCCAGCACCTTGAACGTCGGCGCGGCCTGGGCGTTGCGCGAGGCGTTGACCGTGAGACCGGAGGTCACCGCCACGACCAGGGCGATCAGCAACGACAGGATCCGTCTGGTACGGGAGGAGAGTTCTGCGATCACCTGATCGTCCCTTCGGTCGGGACGCGCGCCGCCGCGTCGAGATTCATCTGTTTACAAGGTTTACAGATAGATGAAAGGTTATTCCTCGCACCCGAGTGGCGTCAATCGCGCGGCGGCCGATCGGGTGGATTCCTACGGCAACGGGTACCCCGGCCGGATGACCAGCCCGGACGCCGTCGACGTCGACCAGCCGCTCGCCGTGGACGTCCCCGCCGCGCCGCACGACGCCAGCGGTGAGCGGGTGCCGACCCGCGACCTGGCCGGCCTCGCGCCGCCGGCCCGGTCGGCGCGCCGCTGGACCCCCGGCCGGGTGGTGGCCA
>NZ_JBEXHP010000215.1:0-3930 GCF_040607895.1 Micromonospora sp. NPDC005220 | reverse complement strand
CCCCGCCCGCCCCGCCGCCCCGCCCCGGCGATCATGGAGTTGTGGTGGGCGTGAGCTCCGCATACGCCCCTTTTGCGAGGCACCACAACTGCATGATCGACGCGACCGGGGCCCTCGCTCGCCGCGAGCCCCGAGATCGGCGCGCGGGGTGGGGTGTCAGGGGAGGGGCCAGGGGAGGGTCAGTTCGCCCTTGCGCCAGCGGGTGGGGTTGTCGAGGACGGGCCAGCCCGTTTCACGCAGACGGGTCACCGCCCGCAGCCAGCGTTGGCGGGGGCCGAAGGTGGCGTACGGGGCGGCGGCCTGCCAGGCGTCGTCCAGAGCGCGGATCAGAGCGTGCACCGGCTCACCGGGGACGTTGCGGTGGATCAGCGCCTTGGGCAGCCGCTCGGCCAGCTCAGCAGGGCTGCCCAGGGTGGTGAGCTTCGCGGCCAGGGTCAGCGTCCGAGGGCCCTCGGCGTCGATCAGCAGCCAGCTGGCCAGCCGCCCCAACTCGTCGCAGGTGCCCTCGACGAGCACTCCACCGGGGGCGAGCGCGGCGGTCATCGTCCGCCAGGCTTCGGCCACCTCGCTCTCGTCGTACTGTCGCAGCACGTTGAACGCGCGGACCAGCACCGGCCGGAGCCCGGCCAACTCGAACCCACCCCGGGCGAACGTCAGCCCGGGTGGGTCGGCGGCCGGCGCCGCGGCCGCCACCCGGGCCGCGTCGATCTCCAACCCGACCAGCCGTACGTCCGGACGCACCCCGGCCGCCAGTCGAGCGCGCAACTCCACCGCGGTCACCGGGGTGGCGCCGTAGCCGAGGTCGACCACCAGCGGGTCGTCCGCCGCCAACAGCCGGTCGGCGCAGCTGGCGACGATCCAGTTGTCCACCCGACGGAGTCGGTTCGGGTTGGTCGTGCCGCGGGTGACCACGCCGAGCGGCCGGCGCCGCGCCGCAGGGCTCATGTCACCCGGTGCACCTTGTGCTGGGCGGCCTGGGCCCGTGGCCGGACCACCAGCCGGTCGATGTTGACGTGCTCGGGGCGGGTGGCGCACCAGGCGATGCAGTCGGCGACGTCCTCGGCGACCAGCGGCCCCGGCACCCCCGCGTAGACGGCGGCCGCCCGTTCCGCGTCGCCCTCGAAGCGGACCAGCCCGAACTCCTCTGTCTTGACCATGCCCGGGTCGATCTCGATGACCCGTAGCGGTCGGCCACACAACTCCAGGCGGAGCGTGCCGGCGATGGCGGTCTGCGCGTGCTTCGCGGCGGTGTAGCCGCCCCCGCCCTCGTACACGGTCAGGCCGGCGGTCGACGAGACCACCACGATGGTGCCGGAACCGGACGCCTCCAGTGCCGGCAGCAGCGCCTGCGTGACCCGGAGGGTGCCGAGCACGTTCACGTCGTACATCCACTGCCAGTCGGCGACCGAGCTGGACTCCACCGGGTCCAGCCCTCGCGCGCCGCCGGCGTTGTTCACCAGGAGAGTGACCGGCCCGGGTGCCTGGGCGGCTACCTCGGCCAGGTGGGCCACCGACTCGTCCGAGGTGATGTCGCAGGTCACCGCGGTGGCCTGCCCGCCGGCGGCGGTGATCTCGGCGACCAGGTCGGTGAGCCGATCGGCGCGGCGGGCGGCGGCGAGCACGTGGAAGCCCTCGGCGGCGAGCCGGCGGGCGGTGGCCGCGCCGATGCCGCTGGACGCTCCGGTGACGATGGCGACTGAGGTCATCCCGTCATTGTCACCCCGACCGTGGGAGTCGTCCCGACCGGGCGTACGGCAGCCATGGGGGCGTTCGGTGATGAGGTCCGTCACCTCGGGGGGCCGCGCCGGGGAATTTCCGAAGCCCGATGGGGAAGATGACACCCGGCGTACAGGTTGACCGAGAAGCGCCGGTCGTGCGAGACGGCATTAACCGTGACAAAGGAGCGGATGTGGCGGAACTGCACACCGGTGTCGGGCGTCAGCGAGGTACCCAACCGTGGCCCCGGCCTCACCGCATCGCCACCCTGTCGGTGCACACCTCCCCCCTGCACCAGCCCGGCACGGGTGATGCCGGCGGAATGAACGTCTACATCCTCGAGGTCGCCCGGCGTCTCGCCGAGGCCAACGTGGAGGTGGAGATCTTCACCCGGGCGACGTCCGGTGACCTCCCCCCGGTGGTCGAGATGGCGCCGGGCGTGCAGGTCCGACACATCACCTCCGGCCCTCTCGAGGGCCTCACCAAGGAGGAACTGCCCGGTCAGCTCTGCGCCTTCACGGCTGGGGTGCTGCGCGCCGAGGCGTCCCGTCCGCCCGGCCACTACGACCTGATCCACTCCCACTACTGGCTCTCCGGCCAGGTCGGGTGGCTGGCCAAGGAACGCTGGGGTGTGCCGCTGGTGCACACCGCGCACACCCTTGCCAAGGTCAAGAACGCCCAGCTCGCGGCCGGCGACCGGCCCGAGCCCAAGGCCCGGGTCATCGGCGAGGAACAGGTCGTCGCCGAGGCGGACCGGCTGGTCGCCAACACCCGGGTCGAGGCCACCGACCTGCTCGACCGGTACGACGCCGACCCGACCCGGGTGTCCGTCGTGCAGCCGGGAGTCGACCTGGCCCGCTTCCGACCCGCGCCGGGCGACCGGTCCGTGGCCGCCCGCCAGGCCCGTCGCCGGCTGGGGCTGCCCGTCGACGGGTACGTGGTTGCCTTCGTCGGTCGGATCCAGCCGCTCAAGGCCCCCGACGTGCTGATCCGCGCGATCGCCGCGTTGCGGGAGCGCGACCCGGCGCTTGCTGACCAGGTCACCGTGGTGATCTGTGGCGGGCCCAGCGGCAGTGGTCTGGACCGGCCGACCGCCCTGATCGAGTTGACCGCCAAGCTGGGGGTCACCGACGGGGTGCGGTTCCTGCCACCGCTCACCGGCGACGACCTGCCGGCCCTGTACCGGGCGGCCGATCTGGTCGCGGTGCCGTCGCACAGCGAATCGTTCGGGCTGGTCGCCCTGGAGGCGCAGGCCTGCGGTACGCCGGTGCTGGCCGCCGCCGTCGGAGGGCTGGTCACCGCGGTACGGAACCAGGTCAGTGGCGTACTCATCGACGGGCACGACCCGGTCGACTGGGCCCGTGCGCTGGGCAGCCTGCTGCCGAACCGGGCCCTCCGGTCGGTGCTGGCCCGAGGCGCCGAGCAGCACGCCAGCAACTTCTCCTGGGACCGTACGGTCAACGGTCTGCTCGGGGTCTACGGCGAGGCGATCGCCGCGCACCGCGCCCGACTCGCCGCCGACCTGGCAGGCGACCCGGCGCTCTCCTGCTCCTGGTGACCGGGGACGTCGGTCGCCACCCGGTGCGCGAGCCGGGTCGGTCGTAGAGTGGGTCCGGTGAGCCCGAAGAGCGATCTTGCGACCCTGATCGAGTCGGTCTGCGCCGAGCGGGACCTGGCCTGGGAGTCGACCGGCCCCGGCTCGTACGCGGTGACGCTGCCGGGCACCCACAAGCTCAAGACGATCTGCAACCTGATCGTCGGCGAGCATGCGCTGCGCGTCGAGGCGTTCGTGATGCGCCAACCGGACGAGCGCCGCGAGGAACTGTGGGCCTGGCTGTTGCAGCGCAACGCCCGGATGTACGGCGTCTCCTTCTCCACCGACGCGGTCGGCGACGTGTACCTGACCGGTCGGGTCAACCCGGCCGGCGTGGACGCCGACGAGTTGGACCGGCTGCTCGGCGCCGTCCTCACCTACGCCGACGAGTCGTTCGACACGATGCTGGAGATCGGCTTCGGCAGTTCGATCCGGCGCGAGTACGAGTGGCGGGTCAAGCGCGGCGAGTCGACCGCCAACCTGGCCGCCTTCGCCCACCTCTTCGAGCCCTCCACCGCCGGCCCCGACCCAACCTGACCCACCGCGCGCCCGCGCCCCGCGCGCCGGATCGAACTGCCGAAGCCGATCTCCAGCATCGTGTCGAACGACTCGTCGGCGTA
>NZ_JBEXHP010000214.1:0-4000 GCF_040607895.1 Micromonospora sp. NPDC005220 | reverse complement strand
GGCGGCGGGCGGTGGGCGGCGGGCGGTGGGCGGTGGGCGGTGGGCGGTGGGCGGCGGGCGGTGGCGGCGTCAGCGTCGGCGGGCCCGCCACATCGTGTGTTCCCTGGAAATCGCCGTCTCGGTGTCGTGCACGAACCGCGACAACTCCGCCTCGGAGCTGATCCGGGTGGACAGCGACCCCATGGCGGCAAGCTCCTGACTCGCCAGGGCATACGCGGTCGCCACCGAGCCGTGTTGCCGCGTCTGCGTCCAGGCCGCGCCGGCCGCGACCGCCGCCGCGGCCACTCCGAGCAGGTCGAGGTCGGTCAGCCCGGCGGCCCTCGACACAGCCAGGGTCACCCCGACGATCTCCAGCACGAGCATGCTGACCGACCAGCGGGTGGCCCGCGCCCGATTCGACAGTGATCGTTCGGCGTACCAGGCTCGCTGGGCCTCAAGTCGGCCGGCCAGGTACGCGGCACGGCGGTCCGAAAGGGAGGCGGCGCGCAGTGTCCGCATTCCTTCCGTGATTTGTTGCCCCGCCACCGCCGGAGCCGCCAGCCCGGCGGCCGACATGTCTCTGGTCAATCCCAACAGTCGGTTGGTGAATTCCTCGACGCTGTCCGAATCGCCCTGCGCCCGGGGAAAGGGATCCGCCGCGACGGAGAATCGCCACGTGAGCGACTTGATGGATTCGGAGAGGGCCCTACCGACGTACCACCGTTCGTTGGGGCGATTGGTGAGAAGGAAGACCTCGACGATCGAGGTGGCGGCGAACGCGCCCGCCGCGAGCGCCGGGCCCAGGGCGAAATCGTCAAGCTTCCAGGTGGCGACTCCCGCGACCGCGGCCAGCAGGAGCAGGGACAACCGCAGCGCGATCAGGGTTGCGTACACGCGCTGGCCGCGCTGCGACTCGTAGGACACGGCGCGCTGAAACGGGGGAAGATCCTCGGCCTTCAGCATGTCGTTGACCTCTCGACAGAACGTCCAGGGCATCCGCAGGGATAAACAGTCCGAACGCAGGCTGTGTAGACAGTAGACACCCCCGTCCACCCCACCCTCCCTCCCTCCCTCCCTCCCTCCCTCCCACCCTCGCCCCCGGTGATCAAGAGGTTTGCGTCACGACACACCGCGATGGATGACGCAAAGCTCTTGATCAACCAGGGTTAGGGCGGGGTTAGGGCGTCGGGGTTTTGGTGTAGGGGGCGCCGGACAGCGGCGTCGACGTGCTCGACTCGAACCCGGACAACGGCGCCGGTTGCACATCTGGCAGTGCACCGGCAACGCCAACCAGACGTGTCGGGCCAACTGAGCGCTGACGGCAGAGGCTGCGGTGGTTACGGTCGTGGATGCCGAAGTTTTCCGACCGTTCGAGGAGTGATCGCATGCCCGCCTCTCCGTCCCGGCTCTTCGCCGAGATAGCGACGGCCGAACCGCCCGCCGAGACCAGCGTGGTCATGCGACGGGCGGTGGTGGTCGGTGGCAGCATGGCCGGGTTGCTGGCGGCCCGGGTGTTGAGCGACCACGCCGAGGAAGTGCTGATCATCGAACGGGACCCGTCCGATGTCGACGCCGGTCCACGGCCGGGCGTGCCCCAGGGCAGCCAGGTGCACGCGCTGCTGCCCGCCGGTCAGGTCCAGCTGGAGCGCTGGTTTCCCGGCATCGCCGACGAGGCACTCGCGCTCGGCGCCCCGCCGCCGCCGCGCGACCCGAGCACGGCGAAGGTCTTCGTGAACGGCAGGTTGGGTCTGCCGCCCGCGGCCACCGGCACCGGGCCGGCGCTGATCACCACGCGTCCGTTCCTGGAGGCGCTGGTCCGACGGCGCACCCTCGCCGTCGACAACATCCGCATGGTGTACGGCCGGGCGGAGGGCCTGCTCTTCGACGAGCGGCGGGTCACCGGCGCCCGGTACCTGCCCGAGGGGGGCACCGAGCCCATCGTCGAAGCGGCGGACCTGGTGGTCGACGCGATGGGGCGGTCCAGCCGGCTGAGCGACTGGCTGGCCGAGCACGGTTGGCCGCGCCCGCCGATGCAGCGCATGCCGATCAAACTGAACTACGCCACGGCGCTCTTCAGACGCGACGAGAAGGTCAGCGACGCCTGGGTGGCGGTCTTCCACACCATGGCGGGCAAGGGGCGTACCGCCCGGATCGGTGGGATCAACTCGGTCGAGGGGGACCGCTGGATCATGCTGGTGGCCGGCTACGACGGGGACCGGCCCAGCCGCGACGTGGCCGACTTCACCGCCCGCTGCCGCGAGCACTATCCGCAGATGTTCGGCGACATCGCCGAGCACGGGGAGATGCTCGGCGGGGTGGTCACCTACCACCAGGCGGACAGTCGACGCCGCGACTTCCACAAGCTCGACCGCCTGCCCGCCGGGTTGGTCGCCGCCGGCGACGCGGTCGCGTCCTTCAACCCGGTGTACGGCCAGGGCATGACCTCCGCGGCGCTGCACGCCTCCTGCCTGTCGAAGTACCTGCGGTCCGTTCCGAAGCCGCACGACGAGCCAGCGCGGGCGTACTTCGACCAGGTCCGCGTGGTGGTCGACGCGGCCTGGCAGATCTCCACCACCGCCGACATCGAGCTGCCGCACGTCGACGGGCCCTACCCGCCCGGCTACCGGGTGACCAAGTGGTTCGGGGACCTGCTCTTCCGGGCGTCGCAGACCGATCCGGTGCTCAACGCCCGGCTGGGTCGGGTCACCACCATGCTCGATCACCCGGCTGCCCTGAGCCGCCCCGGCACCCTGTTCCGGGCCCTGCGGCTCGGTCTGCTGGGCAGTGCCCGGCGGTGATTGGTCGGCAAACCCGTCGCCGTCGCGCCCGCCGTCTCGCCGACAGTCTCGCCCGCGCCCGCCCGCACGTTGACCAAGCTGCGGGCGTCGCCCGGCCAGGGCTCCGTCCGGATCTGACAGGCCGCCGGTCGCCGATTGGCCGTGCCCGTCATGCGCCGCTCGGCCTAGCGTCGGGGGCATGGAGATCGAGCAGGCGCAGAAGCTGTGGCAGCCGGAGCCGGGTTGGTTGAACACCGCCAGCTACGGGTTGCCGCCGGAGCCGGCGTGGGCGGCGGTACAGGAGGCCCTCGCCGCCTGGCGGGTTGGTCGTACGTCGTGGGAGGGGTGGGGCGAGTCGACGCACCGGGCTCGGGTATCCCTCGCCGGCCTCATCGGCGTGCCGGCCGGTGACGTGGCGGTCGGTGCGGCCGTGTCCCAGCTCCTCGCGCCGGTCGCGGCGGCGCTGCCGGCCGGTGCCACGGTGGTGGTCCCCGAGGTCGAGTTCACCTCGAATCTCTTCCCCTGGCTGGTTCAGGAGGAGCGTGGCGTCAAGGTCCGCACGGTGCCGCTGGAGTCGCTGGTCGACGCCATCGACGCCGACACCGACCTGGTCGCGTTCAGCCTGGTCCAGTCGGCTGACGGGGCGGTCGCCGCGTACGACGAGATCGTGGCCGCGGCCCGCGCCCACGACGCGTTGGTGGCGGTGGACGCGACCCAGGCGTGCGGCTGGCTGCCGTTCGACGCCAGCCGGGCCGACGTGGTGGCGGTGGGCGGCTACAAGTGGCTGATGAATCCGCGCGGGACGGCGTACGCCTATCTGGCCCCCGCCCTGCGCGAGCGGCTGCGCCCCGACGCCGCCGGCTGGTACGCGGGCCGCGACCCGCACGCCTCCTACTACGGTCCGCCGCTGCGGCTGGCCGACGACGCCCGCCGGTTCGACATCTCACCGGCCTGGTTCAGCTGGGTCGGCGCGGCGCCCGCCCTGGAGGTGGTCGCCGAGATCGGCCCGTCGGCGATCGGGGCGCACAACGTGGCGCTGGCCAACCGGTTCCTGACCGGGCTGGGCCGGCCACCGGGGGAGAGCGCCATCGTCAGCGTGGACGTGCCCGACGCGGAGCAGCGCCTCGCGGCGGCCGGCATCCGGGCGGCGGTGCGCGCCGGACGGGTCCGGGCCTCGTTCCACATCTACTCCACGGAGGCCGACGTGGACGCCGCGCTGACGGCGTTGACCGGCTGAACTCGGC
>NZ_JBEXHP010000213.1:0-4062 GCF_040607895.1 Micromonospora sp. NPDC005220 | reverse complement strand
GGAGCCGCCGGCCCCCGCACCGCTGGCCGCCGCGCCGGTGCCGCTGGCTGTCGCGCCGCCGGCTGTCGGGCCGCTCACCGCGATGGCGTCGACAGGCACGAACCGGGTTCGGTCCCGCAACGGCAATCCGCAGTTGACCGACACCGCCTGCCACTGCGGCTGGGCGGCCAGGGTGTCCAGCCGCAGCACCCCGCCGCTCTGGGTGGCCGCCACCGCCTGCTGGCCGGCGAACGCGAGGTCCCGGCAGGTGCCGCCGATCCAACCGGCCTGCATCGACTGCCACTTCACGTCGGACTCGAACAGCCGGGTGCGGTGGCAGCCCTGGCCGGGCTTCTTCGGGTCCGGCTCGCCGGCGCCGCTCCACAGCAGGGTGGCCGGGCCGTCGTACTGCACGGCGAGGACCCGGTTGTCCACGTTGGCCAGACCGACGTGGGTGAAGCTGCCGGGTCGGCCGCCGCCGGTCGACAGGTACACCCCGAAGCTGGCCTGCGCGGCCACCGCCACCCCCGGCGCGCCACGTTCGGAGACGAACGTGCGGACCGCGTAGAAGCCCCGGTCGGCGTCGGACGGGTCGACCAGGATCTGCAAGGGCACCGCCCCGGGCAGCAGCGACACCTCGTACAGGCCGGTGTCGGTGGCCACCAGCAGCGCGCCCGCGCCGTCGCGGTCCAGCCAGGCCACGTCGGAGATCCGCGAGTCCAGGTCGGTGAGCAGCGACCACGTCTCGCCCAGGTCCGTGCTCAGGTGCACCCGGGAGCCGCCCGAGGCCCGCAGCGTCACCACCGCCACCGAGCCGGGACGCGCGACGATGCCGGGCCGCACCGGCGCGGGCGCGGGCGCCACCCGCAGTACCGTCTCGTCCTCGAAGCGACCGGCCGGTTCCCAACCCGCGCCACCGTTGCTGGAGCGGAACAGCACCGGGCCGCGCCCGGCGTACCAGGTGCGCCGCTGGTACTGGTCCACGGCGAGGGCGCGGACGTCGGCGTCGGGCGCCTCGTCGACCACGAACCGCACCGACTCGACGTATCGCACCCCCGGCTCGGCGTGCTCCAGCAGCCGGTACACGTTGGACGCCCGCAACGGCTCGCCGAACGGCCAGCCGGTGGGGTTGAGCGCGGTGGGCAGCGGGCTCAACGTCTGGTGCAGCCGGTCGTGGATGCGGCGACGGACCGCGTCCACGTCCTCCTCGCGGCGGACCACCACCCGGGCCCGTACCGACACCGCCTTGAACCGCGCCCAGCTGGCCCGGGAGCGGATGCCGACCATCCGGCGCTCCTCCAGGTCCGCCTCGACCCGGTGGCGCGCCTCGGGCACCTCGTGCTCGCGCAGCACCGCCACCGGCAGCCGACCGCCCGGACGGGCCGTCTCCGGCACGTACGGCACCAGCACCACCTCGACCTCGCCCGGTCGGGCGAAGCTGTACACCGCCGCGCGGGTGAACGCCCGCGCCCGCGCCACCGCGCCGGAGCTGGTCGCGAGGACCTCGAAGTCGCGGGCGGTGACCGCCCGCTGCTGGGCGAAGAACTCGTACGGGCCGCGCAGCAGCACCGACTCCAGCGCCTCCATCTCCCGGCCCCCGGCCGCCGGGGTGGGGTTGTCGACGCGTACCCCGGGCAGGGGGTCGCGCAGGCTGGTCAGCGTGCCCGCCGCCACGTTGCCGGTGGGCCCACCACCGGCGCGGTACCAGAGCCGGATCTGCCGTCCGGCCGGCGGCACGGCCGCGACGGTCATCGGCGGCACCGCCGCAGTGGAGACTGGCGGCACCGCCGCGATGGTCACCGGCGGCACGGCGCTCGCTGGTGCGGTCGGGTCGGCGGCGACCGGGCCGTGCGGGGTCGCCCCGGCGGGCGGCCGCAGGTCGAGTGTGGGGGCGAAGGTGACAGTGCCCGAGCACCGGTCGACCAGGTACGCCTTGGCCTGCGGGCCGAGCCCGGCGAAGCTCTCCACCGGCTGCCAGATCTCGAACGTACGACCGTCGTGCTCGCGGGCCGCCGCACCCAGCTCGACAGTGCCGGCCGGCACCTCCACCCCGAGCAGCAGGTCCAGCGCCTCGGCGGTGTGCGCCAGCGGGGCGTGTGCCGCGCGCAGCACCTGCCCGGCCTGGCCGGTGCCCACGCCGAGCAGCTCCGCCTCGACCGGTTCGCAGTGGTGCATCCGTACCGTCACCGACGTCTCGTCGGCGGGCAGCAGCGTCGGCTCGGTGGTGACGAACAGGACCGGCCGGGGGTCCGCGCCCCGGGCCGCCGCGACCCGAAGCCCGGCCGGGATCCGAACCGCGCCGCGGTCGGTGCCGGTGCGGGTGAACCGGACGTCCGCCCAGGCCGCGGTCGGCGCGTGCCGGGTGACCCCGAGCAGGTTCAGGAACGAGACGTACGCCTTCTCCGGCAACTGGTTCAACCGGTAGATCATCACCTCGGTGAGGTGCGCGAACGTCTCCACCAGCGCCATCCCGGGGTCGTGCGCCGACAGGTCGGTCCACGCCGGGCAGGACTGCTGGATCCGTTCCCGGGCCTCGGTGACCAGGTCGAGGAAACCACGATCGTCCAGGTGTGGCACGGGCAGCGTCATGACGGTCCTCCCTGAGTGGGCTCGTCGGCCGGGAGCAGGTCCACGGAGAAGACCAGTTGCCCGGGTGTCAGGCTGGCCCGCACCCGGTAGTCCAACCGGATCACCAACCGCCACGCGTCGTCCGGGTCCGGCCCGGCGTCCACGTCGATCACCTCGACCCGGGGCTCCCACCGGGCGATGGCCTGCCGGACGTAGTGGATGGCCAGACCGGCAGTGGTGTCGTCGTTGGGCGCGAAGACCAACCGGTGCAGCCGGGAGCCGTACCCGGGTCGCATCAGCCGCTCACCCGGTGTGGTGGACAGGAGCAGGAACAACGCCTGCCGTACGCTCTCGTCGCCCTCGGTCATCGCCAGGCCGCCGGCCGCGGTGAGCGCCAACCCGCCGCTACGGCCGGCGTCGAAGCCGGCGCCGACGAACCGGAACGCCCTCATCGGTCCGCCCCCAGGAACTGCTGAGCCGGGTCGCGCACCGTGTGCTTGACCAGCCCCGGCGGTGTGCCGTTGGTGAACCCCTCCAGGTGCGACAACACCACCCGGTGCCCGTCGACGCGGACCCAGTCGCTGTAGCCGACCCGGACGGTCAGCGTCGTCGTGCACGGTTTGATGGTCGGGCCGTAGTTCGGGCAGGCGACGATGCTGCGTCCCTCCGGGTCGTCGTCGACGAGCACGGGCACGCCGCTGACTGTCACCCACTGCCGCGAGGGTCGGTTCTCGACCCGGCCGTCGTGATCGCAGGTGATCACGGAGTCACTGTGGATCCAGCGCATCAGCCGCCTCCTTGCTGGTGGGCGCGGGCGAGCGAACGGGCCTGCTCCGCCGCGGTGGTCGGGTCCTCAGTCGACTCGGCGTGCAGGAAGTCCACGCTGCGGGCGCGCACCACCATGGCCCGGCCGGGGGCGGAGATCACCAGATCGGACGCCGCGTGCAGGGTGGCCAGGTCGGGGGTCAACTCCAGGAAACTGCCGCCCTCGGTGGCCAACCGAAGGCTGCGGCGTACGTCGTCGACGACGATCGACTGCCCGCCGGCGGTGCGCATCGTCCAGCGGCGGGCCTTTCCGTCGTCGATGCCCGCGTCGTACGGCTCAAGGGCGCCGAACAGCGAACCGAGCACGATGCCCGAGGCCGGCTCGCCGCCGGGCAGCACCACCAGCACGGTGTCGCCCGGATCGGGGAGCGCCACCAGGCCCTTGCCCGGCCCGGCCCCGGGGCAGAGCACGGCGAGCCAGCCGGCGTCCAGGTCCCCGTACGCCGGCAGGGTCAACCGGACCCGGCCCAACCCGTCCGGGTCGGCGACGTCGGTGACGGTGCCGAGGGTGACCGCCGCGCCGCCGATCGGGGCCGCCGGAGTCGCCGGCGGCACGGTGGAGAAGCGGGTCAGGTGCCCGTCGCCGTCCACTGTGTGCACCACCTCGGTCAGCACGTACGCCCCGGCGACCGGGTCGGGCACACCG
The DNA here is from genome assembly GCF_040607895.1 of Micromonospora sp. NPDC005220. Lineage (NCBI taxonomy): Bacteria > Bacillati > Actinomycetota > Actinomycetes > Micromonosporales > Micromonosporaceae > Micromonospora > Micromonospora sp. NPDC005220. The sequence continues at coordinate 44 of NZ_JBEXHP010000213.1, read as the reverse complement.
CCCAGGTCGACGCGGCGGCCCGGCCGGAGCGCCGGGTCGCCCTC
>NZ_JBEXHP010000212.1:0-4070 GCF_040607895.1 Micromonospora sp. NPDC005220 | reverse complement strand
GGCGAGCGCGGCGTGCACCGCAGCGCCGACGCCGTCACCTGGACGCCCAGCGCCAACCAGGCCACCGCCGACGTGGTGACCGTCCCGGATACCTGGCTGCTCTGCTCCGGCGAGCACGACATCGAGGTGGTGCGCCAGGATGCGACGCTCGGCGATTGAACGGCTGCTGCCCGCCGCCTACCAGCGGGCCTGCGTGCCGGGCAGCGTGCTCTGGGCGCTGCTGGACGTGATGGAGGGGCTGCACGCCCCGGACGAGGCGGTCCTCGCCGAGGTGGACGCGCTGTTCGACCCGTACCGGGCGCCGGACGGGATGGTCGTGCGGTTGACCCGCTGGGTGGCGATGGACCACGTGGTCGCCGCGCCCCGGCCGGACGCCCCGCTGCCGCTGCCGGTGGGTCGGCTGCGCGACCTGGTGGCCAACGCCGCCCTGATCGCCCGCTGGCGCGGCACCCCGTACGGGATACGCCGGGCCCTGGAGCTGGCCACCGGCACGTCGGGCTTCGCCATCGACGAACCCGCCGAGCGGCCCTTCCACGTCGTGGTGCGAGTGCCGGTCGCCGCCGCCGGCCAGCTTCCCGTGATCACCCGCATCGTCGAGGCGGAGAAACCCGCGTCGGCCACCGTCGAGATCGTCCTGGAAGAGGAGTCGTCATGACCACCGAGTGGGCGGTCGTCGCCGCCGCCGAGCAGTTCACCCTCGACCCGCGCAACAGCGGCGAGCTGACCTTCACCGTCTCCAACCCGGGCAACGCGCCGGACACTGTGGTGTTCGACGTGGCGCCCGGTGACGGTTCCCAGCGGGCCTGGTTCACCGTCGCCGAGCCGCAACGGGTGGTACCCGGGCAGGGTTCGGTGTCGTTCCTGGTCAGACTCGCCGTGCCGGCCGGCACCCCGCCCCGCCGCTACGACATGACCGGGTTCGCGTACTCGGCGAACACCGCGCCGGAGGAGAGTTCCCGCTCCAGCGGCCGGGTCACCTACGAGGTTCGGGCGGTCGCGCCGCCACGGCGTACCCCATGGTTGTGGATCGCCGCCGCGGCGGCGTTGGTGCTGGTGGTGGTCGCCGTGGCGGTGGTGTTGCTGACCCGCGACGGCGAGCCGGCCCCCGGCGAGCCGCGGGTGGTCACCGTCGAGGCGGAGAGCCTGGTGCCGGGCGCGGTGGTGGACTCCCCGACGAAGAGCGCCGCGAAGGTGGAGGCGCAGCCCAACTGCTGTGGGGTGACCTGGTCCGGCGACCAGCAGTTGTTCTTCCAGGGGCTGGCCATCGGCGACAAGGTCACCGTGACGGTGCAGATCCCGGCCGACGGCACCTGGCGGTTCGCCGCGGTACGCACCACCTCCTTCGACTACGCCAACACCGTCTTCGCGATCGACGGCACCCAGGTCGGCGGCACGTTCCTCGGTTTCACGCCGACGGTGCGAAAGACGGAGCTGCTGGACGTCGGCACGGTCCAGCTCAGCAAGGGCCCGCACCAGGTCACCCTCCTGGTGATCGGCAAGACGCAGGGCACGAACCGCTACTTCGCGGGCGTCGACGAGATCCGGTTCACCGAGATCGTGGCGCAGGCCGTGGCCCGATGAGTGGTCGGCAGAAGGCGCTGCTGGGGTTGCTCGCCGTCCTGCTGGTGGCGCTCTTCGTGGTCGCGGTCGGCGCGGGCCGCGACGACCGGGGTGACCCGGGGGCCCGACACGGGTTCGTCGACCGGTTGGGCGCGCTGGGTGGGGAGCGTTCCGCGGTGGATCCGGCGACGGTCAGCGCCGACTGCGCCGACGAGACGGGTCGGCTGGAGTTCTCCGGCACGTGCGTGCTGCGGGTCGCGGACCCCGGCGGGCTGCGCACCCTGGTGTTGCGCAGCGCGGCACGGTTCACTGTCGTCGCCCCGGCGCCCGGCGACGCCGACCTGACCATCCGCGACGAGGTGGAGCCGGCGGCGGACGGCACCGGCGCGGTGGCGAAGATCGCCGTCGACCAGGCCACCGAGGTGGGCCTGGTCTGCCCCGGCCTGGGCGGCTGCACTGTCGTCGTGGCCACCTCCTGACCCGACCTGGACCGAGAGGAAGGTGCCGCCGTGGGTGACCTGCGCAAGCCGTTCCTGCTGATGGCCATGCTCGCCATCGTCCTGGCGATCGGGGTGGAGCTCGGCGCCGGGCTGCTGCTCGGCGGCGCCGACGCCGGTGCGGCCCTCGCGGACAGCGCCGGCGCGTTGGACGTGCAGATTGACGACGTGTCCGGGGTCAGCGAACCGTCCGGCCGGGGCACCGGGTACCTGGCGTTGATCGACGCGGTGGCGGTCTGGAGCACCGGGCTGTTCTGCCTGGGCCTGCTGCTGCCCGAGCGGGTCCAGGGTCGGGTGCAGGGCGTCGCCAGCCTGATCTTCTCGATCATCCTTATCATCGTCGGGCTGGTCGCGCTGGTCATCGCGTTCGTGGAGCTGTCCATCATGGTGTCGCTGTTCCTGGCCGTCCCGTTCGGGACCCTGGCGTACCTGGCGCTGTGGGGCTTCTTCCCGGTCGGCGAGGCGGCGGTGCTGCTCGGGCTGGTGCTGCTGCTCAAGCTGGTGTGGGCGGGGATGCTGGTGCTGGCCCAGCCGCGCTTCCTGCAGAACAAGGGCCTGGTCCTGCTGATCCTCACCACCCTGCTGTGCACTGTCGTGCTGGAGTTCCTGCACAACCTGGTGCCGGTGATCCTGGTCAGCATCGTCGACGACGTGGCGGCGCTGGTCTTCGCGATCATCGCGATCATCTGGGGGTTGGTGCTGTTGATCGGCTCCATCCCGGCGATCGTCAAGGCCATCCGCGTCACCGCCGCCCTCCCGACCCGCGCCGGTTCCGGCCCCTCCCCACCCCGTTGATCATGAAGTTATTGCCGCTCCGCCCGGCGTGTCGTGACAACAACTTCATGATCAACGGACGGGCGGCCGGCGTTTTCGGGATCGGCAGCGTCCGGGTGGATTGTCTGTGACCCTGACGGCGTGGACAGGACGCCGGGGCACGACGCCGTCGAGTTGCGCGTACACGGCATCTCCGGGGTCACCGCCGAACGGATCCTCGACCACCCGATCGTGGTCCGGGTCGCCGGAGACGCGCACGCCGGCTTCTTCCGGCCCCGGCCGGGCAGCGGCCCCGCCGGCGGGGCCACCGACGGAGTCGCCGTCGAGGCGTACCGCTGGGGTTCGTTGACCGCCGGCGCGGCGGTCCGGACGGCCTCGATGTTGCTGCTGCTGCCCTTCATGCTGAGCAACCTGGCGATCTGGCTCCGGCCGCCGGGGCACGACCGGTGGGGGCTGCTCGGCGCGCTGTGCCGGTTGCTCGCCGGCACCCTGACGGTCACGTTCATGCTGGCGGCGGTGGGCGTCACGCTGGACCTGGTCGGTTGGCAGTGCGTGCCGTACCCCGGTTGCCGGGCCGGCCGCCCCTACCTGGCCTGGCTGCACAGCCTCCCGACCGGGCCCCGACTGGCCCTGCTGTCGATCGTTCCGCTGCTGGCGCTGCGGGTCGTCTGGGCCATCGGCACCCGGTCGGCGCGGGCCTTCGAGGGGTTCGGCCCGTCGTCGGGGGCGCGCCGGTCCGGCGGCCGGACCGATAGTCTCACCGACGCCGCCTTCTGGCAGGACGAGCAGACCACCGGTTGGCTGCGCCAGCTCCACGTGGTGTTCGGCGTCGGGACGCTGAACGTCGCCCTGCTCGCCGGCATCTCTCCGGGTGGGGTGGGTGCGCCCGGTCACCGCGTGCTGTTCGGGATCGCCGTCGGGCTGTTCGTGGTCGAGGTGGTCCTGCTCGCCCTGCCCGTGCCGACCAGCCCGGCGAGGGCCCGACGGCTCCTGCGCCCCCTCTGGGCGGTCACCGTGGTGGTGACCGTGTGCTGCCTCGGCACGGCCACGCTCGCGGGCCCGGCACCGTCCGGCCTGGGCAAGCTGCCCGGGTACGAGGGCGCCGCCGCCGGGGTGGTCGCCGCGCAGGGCGTCCTGCTCGTCGTGCTCACCGTCGTCACGTACACCCGGCAGCGCGCCGTCCCGGGCGACGAGCGCCCGGTCCTGCGCGGGCTCGGCACCCCGATCATGGCGGCGGCG
>NZ_JBEXHP010000211.1:0-4074 GCF_040607895.1 Micromonospora sp. NPDC005220 | reverse complement strand
GCCTGGGCGCGCGGCGCGCACGTCGACTGGCCGGCGGTGTTCGCCGGCCGCGACGCCCGCCGGGTGATCCTGCCGACCTACCCGTTCCAACGGCGTCGGTTCTGGCTGACCGGCGCGGGCTGGCTCGGTGAACCCGTCGACGGGGCGCAGGGCACGCTTTTCACGGGCCAGGTGAGCGGCGACTGGCTGGCCGACCACGCCGTCGACGGTGCCACCCTCGTGCCCGGCACCGGGTTGCTGGAGATGGTGTTGCGCGCCGGTGGGCGGGTCGAGGAGGTGACCCTGCACGCCCCGCTGCGTCCACCGGCGACGGTGCAGATGATCGTCGGCCGCCCCGACGACGACGGCCGGCGCAGCGTGTCGGTGCACTCCCGCACCGGCGACGACTGGACCCGGCACGCGTCCGGCACCCTCCTGCCTGACGACGCACCCCCGCCGCCGCCCGACGACGCCCCCTGGCCACCCGCCGACGCGACCCCGGTGCCGCTCGGCGGCCTCTACGAGCGGGCGGCAGCCGCCGGCTTCCACTACGGGCCCGCCTTCCAGGGATTGCGGGCGGTGTGGCGGCACGGCGACGAGACCCTCGCCGAGGTGACCCTCCCGGACGGGCTCGACGCCCACCACTTCGGGATCCACCCCGCGCTGCTCGACGCCGCCCTGCACGCCGTCGCCCTGACCCCGGACACCGCCGCTCCCGGCCGGCTGCCGTTCAGCTGGAACGGTGTACGGCTGCACGCCACCGGAGCGGACACCCTGCGGGTACGCGCCACAGTGCACCCCGACGAGTCGGTGTCAGTGCTCGCCACCGACGGCACCGGCGCACCCGTGCTCTCGGTCGACGCCCTGGTCACCCGCGAGTTCCGGCCCGCCGCCGGCAGCAACCACCTGTTCCGGGTCGCCTGGCCGGAACTCACCGCACCGGTCAGGGCCGCACCCGCTTCCGGGTACCTCTCCATCGCCGAGGGCGACAGCGGCGTACCGCTACCCGAGCGGGCCGCCGCCGCGACCCGGCAGGCACTCGACGGCATCCAGCGTTGGCTCGCCGACGACCACCCCGAGGGCAGCCGCCTGGTCGTCGTCACACGCGGAGCCGCCGGCCCTGGCCCGCTCACCGACCTGGCCGCCGCACCGGTGTGGGGTCTGGTCCGCTCGGCCCAACGGGAACATCCCGGCCGGTTCGTCCTGCTCGACCTCCCGGCCGGCGCGCCGCTGCCGGCGACCGTCCCGCCGGACGAACCCGAACTCGCGATGCGCGACGACACCTGGCACGCGCCGCGCCTGCTCCGATCGGCGGACACCGGCACGCCACCGCCGATCGGGGCCGGCACGGTGCTGATCACCGGTGGCACCGGCACCCTGGGCCGTCGCTTGGCCCGGCACCTGGTGACCGGGCACGACGTCCGGCACCTGCTGCTGGTCTCGCGCACCGGTGGCGCGGTGCCCGACGACCTGACCGGCCTGGACGCCGAGGTCACGGTCGCGGCCTGCGACGTGGCCGACCGTACGGCCCTGCGGGCGCTGCTCGCCACCATCCCGGCCGACCGGGCGCTCAGCGCCGTGGTGCACGCCGCCGGGACGGTCGACGACGGGCTGGTCGAGGCGATGACCCCCGACCGCCTCCACCGGGTCGCCCGACCGAAGATCGACGCCGCCTGGCACCTGCACGAGCTGACCCGCGACCTCAACCTCACCGCGTTCGTGCTGTTCTCCTCCACCGCCGGTGTCCTGGGCAGCCCCGGTCAGTCGAACTACGCCGCGGCAAACGCGTTCCTCGACGCCCTCGCCCGCCACCGTCGCGCCACCGGCCTGCCGGCCACCTCGTTGGCCTGGGGACTCTGGGCGGAGCCGAGCGGCCTCACCGGCCACCTCACCGACGACGACCTGACCCGGCTGCGCCGATCCGGTCTGGCGCCGTTGACCACTGCCGAAGGGCTGACCCTGTTCGACGCGGCGATCGGCGTCGAGGACGCCGCGCTGGTGCCCGTACACCTGACGCCCGCCGCCTTCCGCGACGACCCGCCCGCCCTGCTGCGCGCCCTCGCGCCCACCCGCCCCCGGCGGACCGCCGCCGCGCCCGCCACCGACCCCGGCCTCGCCGCCCGCCTGCGGCGGCTGCCCTCCGAGGACGGCGCGCGCCTCCTGCTGGACGTCATCCGTCGGCACGTCGGCGCCGTGCTGCGTCGGGACACCCCGGTGGACGCCGACCGGGCGTTCAAGGAGTTGGGCTTCGACTCGCTGACCGCCGTGGAGTTGCGCAACCGGCTGGCCACCGCCACCGGTGTACGCCTGCCGGTCACCGCCGTCTTCGACCACCCGAGCCCGGCCGCGCTCGCCGCCCACCTCCGGTCCCGTCTCACCGGCGCACCGGAACCCACCCGCGCCGTGGCGGCGCGGCCGTCCAGCACCGAGCCGATCGCGATCGTCGCCATGGCCTGCCGGTACCCGGGCGGGATCAGCTCGCCGGAGGACCTGTGGCGACTGCTTGCCGACGGTGGCGAGGTGCTCGGCCCGTTCCCCACCGACCGGGGCTGGGACCAGGACGCCGTGGACCGCAGTCTGGTACGCCAGGGCGGCTTCCTGGACGGCGTCGCCGACTTCGACGCGGGATTCTTCGGGATCAGCCCGCGCGAGGCGACAGCGATGGACCCGCAGCAGCGACTACTGCTGGAGACGTCGTGGGAGGCGTTCGAGCGGGCCGGCATCGACCCGAGGTCGCTGCGCGGCAGCCGGACCGGGGTCTTCGCCGGGATCATGCACCACGACTACGCCGCCCGCCTGCACGAGATCCCCGAGGAGTTCGAGGGCTATCTGGGCAGTGGTAGTGCCGGGAGTGTGGCGACCGGGCGGGTCGCGTACGTGCTGGGGTTGGAGGGGCCGGCGGTCACTGTCGACACGGCGTGTTCGTCGTCGCTTGTGGCGCTGCACCTGGCGAGTCGGGCGTTGCGGCAGGGCGAGTGCGACCTGGCCCTCGCCGGCGGCGTCACCGTCATGTCCATGCCCAGCCTGTTCGTGGAGTTCAGCCGGCAGGGGGGCTTGGCCGCGGATGGGCGGTGTAAGTCGTTCGCGGAGGCGGCGGACGGTACGGGTTGGTCGGAGGGTGTGGGTTGGTTGGTGGTGGAGCGGCTGTCGGACGCGCGGCGTAACGGTCATCCGGTCCTCGCCGTGGTGCGGGGTTCGGCGGTGAATCAGGACGGTGCGTCGAATGGTTTGACGGCGCCAAGTGGTCCGGCGCAGGAGCGGGTGATCGCGGCGGCGCTGGCCGACGCGCACCTCGTGCCGGCGGATGTGGATGTGGTGGAGGCGCACGGGACCGGGACGCGGTTGGGGGATCCGATCGAGGCGCGGGCCGTGATCTCGGCGTATGGGCGGGGTCGGGTTCGGCCGTTGTGGTTGGGGTCGGTGAAGTCGAATGTGGGTCATACGCAGGCGGCGGCGGGTGTGGCCGGTGTGATGAAGGTGGTCTTGGCGATGCGGCATGGTGTGGTGCCGCGGTCGTTGCATGTGGATCGGCCGTCGTCGGCGGTGGACTGGTCGGCGGGTGCGGTGCGGTTGGTGACCGATGAGGTGCCGTGGGTGGGTGGTGCGCGGCGGGCGGGTGTGTCGGCGTTCGGGATGAGCGGCACGAACGCGCACGTGATCGTGGAAGCGGTCGAGCCGGTCGAGCCGGTCGAGCCGGTGGAGCCGGTCGAGCCGGTGGGGCCGGTCGAGCCGGTGGGGCCGGTCGCGTCGTCGCTCCCGGTTCCGATGGATGAGGCGGCTCTGGCGGTGGAGGCGGGTCCGGAGGTGCCGTGGGTGGTGTCGGCGGCGTCGCGGGAGGCGTTGGAGGCGCAGGTCGCGGCGGTGTCGGGGTTGCGGTCGGTGTCCGGTGTTGGGTCGGGGTCGGCGTCCGGTCTTGGGTCGGGCGGTTCGCCGCTGCGGTCGGTGGATGTGGCGTTCACGTTGGCGGTGGGGCGGGCGGCGTTGCCGTGGCGATGGGTGGTGGGGGAGGACCTGCCGGTCCGCGCCGGTGACGGTCGGGTGACCTTCGTCTTCCCGGGTCAGGGTTCGCAGTGGACCGGCATGGGTGTGGAGCTG
>NZ_JBEXHP010000210.1:0-4112 GCF_040607895.1 Micromonospora sp. NPDC005220 | reverse complement strand
ATCCCCGGGGGCGCCGTCGTGTCCAACGCTTGTCTCAGTGCCGGCCGGGCTCGACGATCTCGCCTTCGATGGCTCGACCGCCGTCGATCACCACCGGCTGTTCCGGCTGCGGATCCGGTTGCGGGGTCGGTTGCGGCGCACCCTGGCGCACCCGCACCGTGCGGGGCCCGAACAGGTCACCGGCGACCATCGACGACACCCGCCGCTCGGTGGCCCGGCGCACCCCGGCGCGGGCCAGTCGACGCACCGGCGGCACCAGCAGCAGCACCCCGATCAGCCCGCTGACCAGGCCGGGCACCGCCAGCAACAGGGCGCCGGCCAACCCGACAAGGCCGTCGGTCACCTGCCCACCCGGGGGCTGCCCGGCCGCCGCGGCGGAGCGGAAACCACGCCAGGCGCGCATCCCCTCGCGGCGCAGCAGCACCAACCCCAGCAGGGACGCGGCGAACACCAGCAACACGGCCGCCCCGAACCCCAGCGCCCGCCCCACGCCGACGAACACCGCCAGCTCCAGCACCACCGCCAGCAACAGGGCCAACGGTACGAACCTCAGTCCTCGGCGCATCTCACCTCATCGCCATCCCTGCGGACACCACGGACGTGGTCCGCCCATCCAGCATGACACGGTCGCGCTCACGGCCACCGCGCCTGACCGGCGGCCGCGCCGTGCAGGCCCCGACGGACCGCCTGACGTCGGTCCCGCACACCCCAGGCCGTGATCCGCCACAGCGCCTCGGCCACGATCTTCGGGCTCATCTTGCTGTCGCCGCGTTCCCGCTCGGCGAAGGTGATCGGCACCTCCACCATCCGTACCCCGGCCCGATGCGCCAACCGGGACAGCTCCACCTGGAACGAATAGCCCTGCGAGGTCACCGACTCCAGGTCGATGGCGTCCAACGCGCTGATCCGGTACACCCGGTACCCGCCGGTGGCGTCCGAGACGGGCATACCCAACGCCAGGCGCGCGTACAGGTTGCCGCCGCGTGACAGCAGCAGCCGCCGCAGCGGCCAGTTGAGCACCCGCGCGCCGCGGGTCCACCGGGAGCCGATCACCACGTCGGCGTCGCGGGCGGCGTCCAGCAACGCCGGCAGGTCCTCCGGGGCGTGCGACCCGTCGGCGTCCATCTCCACCACCGCCTGGTAGCCACGCTCGCGCGCCCACCCGAACCCGGCCAGGTACGCCGCGCCGAGGCCCTGCTTGCCCCGGCGGTGCAACACCTGCACGTGCGCGTCACCGTCGGCGAGGGCGTCGGCGATCGCACCGGTGCCGTCGGGGCTGTTGTCGTCGGCGATGAGGATCCGCACCGCCGGGGCGGCCCGCCGGACCCGACCCACGATCACCGCGATGTTGTCGGCCTCGTTGTAGGTGGGGATCACCACCAGCACCCGGCCCACTCCGGGCACCTCGTCCGCGCGTCGGATCGTATCGGTCGCCTGGATCACGGTTCCTCCGCTCCCGCCGGCGTACCGGCTGTTGCTATCCGGGCATGACCCGCTGCCGGCGGCGCAGCACCGCCGCGCCGACCAGGGCCGCCGCGGCCAGCGCGGCGAGCGCCACCTCCGGCCACCAGCCGAGTCGGGTGGCGAGGGTGCGTCCGTCGTCGAGGCGCACCTGCCGCACCACGACCTCCCGGGTGTTGAACCCGGTGGCATCGCTTACCCGCCCGTCGGGTGCGACGAACCCGGACACCCCGACCGTGGAGGCCATCAACGCCGGCCGACCGTGTTCCACCGCCCGCAGCCGCACCATGGCCAGCTGCTGACGGGCCTCCGCCACGTCGAAGGTGGCGTTGTTGGTCTGCACCACCAGCAGTTGCGCGCCGCCGGTGACGGTGTCGCGGACCACCTCGTCGTAGGCGACCTCGAAGCAGATCACGTCACCGAGCACGGCGGGCCCGGCGCGTACCACACCCGGGGTGCTTCCGGGGACGAAGTCGTTGCGGATCAGGTCGACCTGCTTGCTGACCATCCGGGCCACGTCGCGCAGCGGCACGTACTCGGCGAACGGCACCGGGTGGCGTTTCGTGTACAGCTGGTCGAGGTCCGCGCCGGTGCCGGGGCGCCACAGGATGCCGGCGTTGCGGACCTGCCCGGCGTCGGGGCCGAGCAGCACCGCGCCGACCAGGATCGGCGCGCCGATGGTGTCGGCGGCCTGGGAGATCCGGGCACCGGCGGTGGGGTTGCGCAGCGGGTCGATGTCGCTGGAGTTCTCCGGCCACACCACCAGGTCGGGTTTGCGCTGCTGTCCGGCGGCGACCCGCCCGGCCAGCTCGATGGTGGCGTCGACGTGGTTGTTGAGCACCGCCTGCCGTTGGGCGTTGAAGTCCAGGCCCAGCCGCGGCACGTTGCCCTGCACGATCGCCACGGTGACGCCTGCGCCGGACCCGGCGGTGGCGACCGGCACGAGCAGCCCCCCGGCGGTCAGCGCGACGGCCACGACGGCCGGTACGAGAACCGGTGCCCACCGGCGCGCCGGTGAGCCGCCCTGCCGTCCGCCGTGGTGCGACGTGGCGGTCTGCGGGCCCTCCGGGGCTGCTGGGGTGGCCAGTGGGCCGTCCGGGCCCGCTGGGGCGGTCTGGGCGCCGTCCGGGTGCGGTGTGCCGTCCTGGGCCGCCTGACGGCGGGCGGTGGCCCAGCCTCGCCAGGCGGCGGTGACCAGCAACCCACCGATCAGGGCCACCGCGAAGGTGACAAGGGGGGCGCCGCCCAGCGCGGCCAGGCGCAGCAGCGGGGAGGTGTCCTGGCTGAACGCCAACCGCCCCCACGGGAACCCGCCGAACGGGGTGCGGTCGCGCAGCGCCTCCTGCCCGACCCAGAGCAGCCCGGTCAGCGCCGGCCACGCCCACCGGCTGCGGTCGGCCAGCGGCGACACCCAGGCGGTGGCCGCGCCCAGCAGCGCCAGGTAGCCGGCCTGCAGCAGCGACAGCAGCACCCACGGCAGGTAGCCGGTGTGCAGGTTCGTCCAGGCCAGCAGCGGGGCGAAGAACGCCACCCCGGTCAGGAAGCCCAGGCCGGCGCCGGCGCGCAACCGTCGACGGTGCGCGGCGGCGGCCAGCAACGCCACCCCGACGGGCGCGAGCGGCCACACCCCGTACGGGGGGAACGCCACCAGCAGGGCCAGCCCGGCGGCCACGGCCAGCGGCGCGGCGACCCGCAGCGGCAGCGGCCGACCGGGAACGACCGGTCGGGGCAGCACCGCCGGGGTGTGGGTCTCATCCCGGTCCAGGGTCGTCACCGCTTCACCTCGATCACGGGGCGAAGGTTACCTGGCTGGCGGATGCACCGGCCGCGTCGGGCCATCGGGCACGAACCGCCCGGGAAACATGAAATCGGGGCGCGGCTGACGCCGCGCCCCGATGCTCCCAGGCCCTTCCCGGCCGGTGTGGCGAGGATGGGGCACGACGACCTTCGGACCGACCGGACGTGGACTGGCTGCCCCCGCCGGGCCGTTGTCTACTGGCCGTGCACCTCACCCTGCCCGTACACCGGTAACCGCGGCCGGTTCGCGCCGCCCCGCCGACCCCCGCCCGCTGGACCTGGCCGCCGCGACGATGACGCTGAAACATGTCGCTCGGCCAGCGGACGAAGGGACGAAGCGAACAACAGCCGCTTCCCGTGGTAGGACTCAAAGACGGTACGTGCCGACCCCCGTCGGTTGTCAACCCGCACCCGGCCTGTCGTGTGTTGCGACACGGCGTGTCGGGTCGGCGAGTCTCAATGCGTACGCAGATGGTGACGCAGCAGCGCCTGCGCGGCCGCCGGGTGCTCCTCGGCGAGCAGCCCTCCGGCGGCCAGCACGTAGTCCGCGTCGACCACCGCGGCGGCGGCGCGCGGCAGCGCCCACCCGCCGGCGTGGTCGGCCAGCACCGCCGTCAGCACCTGCCCGGACATGTCCGCCGGCGCGTGCCGCAGCACCCCACCGGAACCCACCAGCAGCCGCACGTCGCGCAGGTCCCGCCCGGCCCGCTCACCGGTGGCGGCGCCCCGGGCGTGCCGGCGCAGCGCCACCGTCGCGGCGAGGGTGGCGATGCGCCGGTCCACGGCCCGCTCGACGTCGTCGACGGCCAGGAACGCCGGGTCGGCCGCGCGGCGCGCCGCGGCGCCCGGCAGGG
>NZ_JBEXHP010000209.1:0-4301 GCF_040607895.1 Micromonospora sp. NPDC005220 | reverse complement strand
TGGGCTGGCGGCGCGGACCGGGCCGCGGCGGCACTCACCGCCGCCGGCGTCGACCCCGGCGCCCGCGGGGAGTCACTGACCGTCGAGCAGTTCGCCGCCATCGCCGCGTCGGCTCCGGTCGGTACGCCGACCGCGAAGTAGGCTGACGCCGTGCCCGCAGAGGAGGTGTACGAGTGACCGCGGATGCTTTGCCCCCGCCGCGTGACAGGTGGCCCGGTCCGGACCTCTGGCGCCAGAGGCTCGGCAACTACACCGTCGAAGACGTGCTCTCCCTGCCCGATGATGCTCCCCGAGTGGAGCTACGCGACGGAGTCATGATCGTGGTCCCCTCCCCGACGTTCGGCCATCAGAAAATCAGCGGCCTGCTGTGGAATTGGCTGAGGCAACATTCGCCGCAAGGGATGGAGCCCAGCTTCGCCACGGGCGTCATGGTCGGCGTCGACCAGACCTTTGAGCCTGACGTCATGCTGCTCGCAGCCGAGACGATCAACTACGACAGCCACTACTCGACCGCTGAGCCCGTGATTCTGGTTGTCGAGGTCGTCTCCCGCAGCACCCGACGGCGGGACCGGCTGGAGAAGCCGGCCGACTACGCCGACGCCGGCATTCCGCACTACTGGCGGATCGAGCAGAATCCGGTGCACGTGTACGCGTACGACCTGGTCGACGGCCGCTACGAGCTGGCCGCCGACTCCGCCGAGGAGCTGATCGTGGCCAAGCCGTTCGACATCCGCCTGCGCGTGCGGGACGTCACCCCGTGACCGAGGCCTGGCGACCGGACGACGAGGACGAGCGGCGCGGGGCCATCGGCCCGGTACGGGTGCGGGTGCCCGCGAAGGTCAACCTGCACCTCGGGGTGGGGCCGCTGCGCCGGGACGGCTACCACGAGCTGAACACGGTCTACCACGCCATCTCGATCTACGACGAGCTGACGGCCCGAAGGGGCGACACCCTCGCCCTGACCATGGAGGGTGAGGGCACCGGCGAGCTGGCGCTTGATGACACCAACCTGGTGCTCCGCGCCGCGCACGCCCTCGCCGGCTACGCGGGGGTGCTGCCGCACGCCCGACTGCACCTGCGCAAGCAGATCCCGCTCGCCGGTGGGCTGGCCGGCGGCAGCGCCGACGCGGCGGCCGCGCTGGTCGCCTGCGACGCACTCTGGGGCACCGGGCTGTCCCGTGACGAGTTGGCCGGGATCGCCGCCGACCTCGGCTCCGACGTGCCGTTCCTGATCTACGGTGGCACCGCGCTGGGCACCGGCCGAGGTGAGGCGGTCAGCCCCGTGCTGGTCCGCCCCACCTCCTGGCACTGGGTGGTGGCGATCGCCGACGTCGGCCTGTCCACCCCGGCCGCGTACCGGGAGTTGGATCGGCTCCGCGACGCCGGCACCGCTGGCACCCCGCTGGGCAGCACCGACGCGCTGCTGGGTGCGCTGCGCCAGCGGGACCCCCGGGTGCTGGCCCGTACCCTCGGCAACGACCTCCAGGACGCCGCGTTGGCCATGCGCCCGGCCTTGGCCGACACGCTCAAGGCCGGCGAGGCGGCCGGCGCGCTCACCGGCATCGTCTCCGGCTCTGGCCCGACCTGCGTGTTTCTCGCCGCCGACGCGGCCGACGCGGAGCGGATCGCCGCCGAGTTGAGCGCCGCGGGCGTCTGCCGGGAGGTGCGGGTCGCGCACGGTCCGGTGGCCGGCGCCCGGGTCGGCTGACGGCGCGTCCCACCGGGGCTGCTGGCGCGCGGCGCGGGCGGTCGGCGCGTCCGCGTACCCTTGGGAGAGGCGTCCAGGTGCCCGCCGGCACCGGGACGCCTTGATCATGAAGGGTGGAACGTGGCGAACATCGTCAATCTGGACCGGGTGTCCAAGGGGTACGGCGCCGCCGGGCGGCTGCTCACGGACGTCTCGCTCGGCCTGGACGACGCCGACCGGATCGGCGTGGTCGGCCTCAACGGCGCCGGCAAGTCCACCCTGCTGCGACTGCTCACCAAGCAGGAGGGCCCGGACGACGGTCGGGTCACCCACCGCCGTGACCTGCGGGTGCTCTGGCTACCGCAGCAGCTCACCCTCGCCCCCGAGGCCACCGTCCGGGACGTGGTGCTCGGCACCGCCTGGCTCGACGAGGGCATGGGCGCGGAGCACGAGTGGGCCGGCGACGCGGGGGTGCGGGCCATCCTCGACGGCCTCGGCATGCCGCACCTCGGCCTCGACCAGCCGGTCGGCCCGATGTCCGGTGGCGAACGCCGCCGGGTGGCGCTGGCCGCGCTGCTCGTCCGCGACTCCGACCTGCTCATCCTCGACGAGCCCACCAACCACCTGGACGTCGGCGGGGTCGACTGGCTGGCCCGGCACCTGGTCGGCCGCAAGGGTGCCCTGGTCGTGGTCACCCACGACCGGTGGTTCCTGGACGCGGTCTGCACCACCACCTGGGAGGTCGGCGACCAGACCGTCCGCGCCTACGAGGGTGGCTTCGCCGCCTGGACCCTCGCCCGCGCCGAGCGCGAGCGGGTCGCCGCCGCCACCGAGGCCCGCCGGCAGAACCTGCTCCGCAAGGAGATCGCCTGGCTGCGCCGTGGCCCGCCCGCCCGGACCTCCAAGCCGCAGTTCCGCATCGACGCCGCGAACGCGCTGATCGCCGACGTGCCGCCGGCGCGCGACACCATGTCGTTGCAGCGGATGGCCGTCTCCCGGCTCGGCAAGCAGGTGTACGAGCTGGAGAACGTCGAGCTGCACGCCGGCCCGAAGGAGATCCTGCGCGACGTCAGCTGGCTGGTCGGCCCCGGCGACCGGATCGCCATCCTCGGCGCCAACGGCGCCGGCAAGACCACGCTGCTGCGGATGCTCGCCGGCCTCACCCGCCCCGATGGTGGCCGCCTCGGCACCGGCTCCACCGTGCGGCCGGCGTTCCTCTCCCAGGAGCTCACCGAGCTGCCTGGGCAGCTGCGGGTGCTGGAGGCGGTGGAGGAGGTCGCCCGCCGGGTTCAGCTCGGCGATCGGGAGGTCTCCGCCGCCCAGCTCGCCGAGGTGTTCGGCTTCGACGACCGCCGGCTCTGGACCCCGGTCAGTGACCTCTCCGGTGGGGAACGCCGCCGGTTGCAGATGCTGCGGTTGCTGGCCGGCGAGCCCAACGTGCTGCTCTTCGACGAGCCCACCAACGACCTGGACACGGACACCCTCGCCGCGCTGGAGGACCTGCTCGACTCGTGGCCCGGCACGATCATCGTGGCCAGCCACGACCGGTACCTGATCGAGCGGGTCACCGACACCGCGTACGGGATGTTCGGCGACGGTCGGCTGGTGCACCTGCCGGGCGGGGTGGACGAATACCTGGCGCGGACCGCCGAGCGGGCCGGGCCCAGCCGCGCCGGGACCACCCCGACTGCCACGCCCGCTGCCCCCTCGGGAGGCGGGATGTCCGCCGCCGAGGTCCGTCAGGCCCGCAAGGAGCTGACCCGGCTGGAGCGGCAACTCGGCAAGCTCGACCAGCGCGAGACCACGCTGCTGGATCAGCTCGCGGCGGACGCCACCGACTACGCCCGGGTCGCCGAGTTGGACACCCAGCTCAAGGATCTGCGCGCCGAGCGGGAGCGGATCGAGGAGAGCTGGATGACCCTCGCCGAGGACCTGCCGGAGAGCTGACCGGCCGTGCGCGGCGGCCCGGGCCCCGTGTGCGGCGTCACACCACCACGTGCGAGACAATCGTCGGCGACACCTACCCCACGGCGTTGGAGACACAGACATGGCCCACACCCCCGTCAACCACCCCGCGCGGCCGATCTACCGGGCGATCGGCGGGCTGACCGGTCTGTACCTGGTCGTCTTCGGTGTGCTCGGCATCATCGCGAGCACCGGCAACGAGATCCTCGCCCAGGACGACACCCGGGTCCTCGGCCAGGGCACCAACCTCGGCTTCTCGCTGCTCAGCGTGCTGCTCGGGGTCGTCGTGCTGGTCGGCACCGCGCTCGGCCGCAACATCGACGTGGCGATCAACCAGTGGCTGGCGTACGGCCTCATGGTGGTCAGCCTGGCCGGTCTCGCGTTCATCCGGACCGACGCCAACTTCTTCAACTTCAGCATCACCACGGTGATCGTGGTGATGACTGCCGCTCTGGTGCTGCTCATGGTCGGCATGTACGGCAAGGTCGGCACGGAGGATGAGGCGGAGGCGTTCCAGAAGGCTCGCCTGGTCCTCTGATCTTCGCTTTTGGGTTGCGGTCGTGGGTTTTCGCCGGAGCCCGAGCTGCTCCGGGCGGGGCGGGGGGATAGCAGGGCCGCGCCGGGGCCCCCCGAAAACAGACCGCCGACC
>NZ_JBEXHP010000208.1:0-4474 GCF_040607895.1 Micromonospora sp. NPDC005220 | reverse complement strand
TGCGGCCTGCCGCACCGTGCCCCGGTTGGGGGCGACCGCCAGGTGGCGGTCGCTAACTGGTCAGCGGGTGTCGCTGTCGTCCTCGGCCACCGGCTCACCGGCCGGGCCGTACGGCGACACCTGCCCCTTGGGCACCGGTCGACCCTCGTCGCCACGCGACGTGCCCCGGTTGAGCGGGTGGCCGGTCGGCGTGGGCCCCTTGCTGTCCTGGCTGGTGGCGCCCCTGGCGTTGCGCCGGAACTCTTCCTGCTGCGGGTTGACCACGGGTGTCTCCCTTCCGGGTACGGCAGGCGGCATGGACCGCCTCCCAAAGCCGGCATACCCGCCCGCCCCGGCGGCATTCCGACCCGGGGCACCGATGAGACGGCTAGCGGTTCCCGAATCGGGTAACCCGTCGGCGTGGGTGACGATCGCAGCGTGGTGCGGGTCCTGCTCGACCGGCGTGGCCGCACGTACGCCGAGGAGGCCGGCATCCGGCTCGCGGACCGGCCCGGGCCGCTCTACCAGCTGCTGGTGTTGACCACGCTGCTGAGCACCCGGATCCGGGCATGTGTGGCGGTGGACGGCGCGCGGGAGCTGTTCGCCGCCGGCTACCGCACCCCGCAGGCGATGGAGGCGGCCAGGTGGCAGGACCGCGTCGACGCGCTGGGCCGGGGCCACTACCGGCGCTACGACGAGCGGACCGCCACCATGCTCGGCACCGGCGCCCGGCTGTGCCTGGATCGCTGGCACGGCGACCTGCGACGGCTGCACCGGGAGGCGCAGGGCGACCCCACCGGGCTGCGGCGGCGGCTCACCGAGTTCCCCGGAATCGGCCCCACCGGGGCGGACATCTACCTGCGCGAGGCGCAGACGGTCTGGTCGGACGTGCGCCCGTACGCCGACCGTCGGGCCCTGGCCGGGGCGAAGCGGCTGGGCCTGCCCGGGTCTCCGGACCGGCTCGCCGGCCTCGTCGACGAACCGGACTTCGGCCGGCTCGCCTCAGCGCTGGTGCGGGTGGCGCTGGGTGAGGAGTCCGCCGGGGAGGTCACCCGCGTCGCCGCCCGCTGAGGCGCTCACTTGACCGTCTTGTCCCCCGGACGGGTCAGGTGCCACACCAGCAACGCGGCGAGCAACGCCAGGACCACCAGCCCGCCGGAGATGCCACGGCCCTCCTCGGGGCTGCGGCCGGCGCTGCCGAAGTAGATCACCGCGAGGCCGGCCAGCACCGCGACAAACGTACGCAAACCTCGGTCCTTCACGTCTCGCACGCTAGGCGGACGGCGTCACACTTCGCACCGATTTGCGCCCTTGGTCAGCCTTCCGGGTGATGATCAACGTTCGACGCGGCGAGGCCCCCGCTCAGACGGCCTCCAGGTCGTCCAGCGAGATGGAGTGGGTCATCAGCCACCGGGCCAGCGCCGACATCCCGAACAGCCACAGCGGCACGGACTCGGTGGGGCCGTTGGTGGCGTAGATGGCGAACCGCAGATCCGGCGCGCGGTACGCCTCGATCCGCCACTGGTGCTGCCGGTCCCGCCAGACCGACGAAGGGTCCATGGCGTCACCGTAGGTGACCACCGCCGACCTCGGGGTCGGTTGGGTCAGTACCGCCGGCTCAGCCCGGCACCACAGTCGTTCCGAACACGATGCGGGCGACGGACACCACAAGGCTGATCCCGACTCCGGCGAAAATCAGCCAGCCGACGCCCCGCCACCCCGAACCCCGGCCGGGCACCGGCAGCGGCGGTGGTCTCCACAGCTCCCGGTAGGTCCACGCCAGCACACCCACCCCGAACGGCAGCAGCCCCACCCAGAACCAGAACCACCTGGTGCCCACCAGCGGCGGCGCGCCGCCGATCAGCCGGCCCAGCCACAGCACGGTCAGCACGCCAGCGAGCAGCGACGCGGCGTTCCCGATCCGGTGTGCGACGCCGCCGCCCGTGCCCCTGGTGTCAGAAGTGGCGGCGAGCCGCGCGTCCCGCCCGCCCGTTGCGGCGCCCGCCGACAGGTCCGGCTCGGCGAGGTACGAATCGGAGGCGGGTGGCGCCCCGAAGGCGTACCGGGTCTGACCGTTCGGCACGGTCCAGACCAACAACCCGCCGCCCGCCGCGTACTGCGCACGCGGCCGGCTCCCCCAGTACGCGTCGTCGTCGGCCCAGCCGGACGCCCGCTCGAAGGCCACCACCTGTCCGGTCGCGACATCCCGGTCGAGCTGGGCCTCCGTCGACTCGCGGGGCTCCACCCACCAGGCCAGAGACGCCCACAGCACCCAGAGCACCGGCAGCACCCAGCGCAGCGCCACCGGGACGATTTCCCGCCACCGGCCGCCGAACGGCCGCGACGGGGACGGCGACACCTCAACCATCAGCACACCGTCGCACCCCGGCGCAATCCTGTC
This sequence comes from Micromonospora sp. NPDC005220, assembly GCF_040607895.1. Classification (NCBI taxonomy): domain Bacteria; kingdom Bacillati; phylum Actinomycetota; class Actinomycetes; order Micromonosporales; family Micromonosporaceae; genus Micromonospora; species Micromonospora sp. NPDC005220. The sequence goes on along the minus strand of NZ_JBEXHP010000208.1, from coordinate 2,094 downwards.
AGCCCCGGATGGTGCGCGCCGTTCAACCGACGACGATCCGGGCGTCGTCGGGCAGCCGGCGGGTCGCGCCCCGCCGGTCCAGCAGCTCCAGCAGGGGCACCGCCACCCGGCGGGTGGTGTCCAACGCCTGCCGGGCCGCCGAGAGGGTGAACGGCTGCGGCAGACCGGCCAACACCCGCACCGCGTCGTCGAGCGCGTCGGGCAGCAGCACCACGTTGTCGGCCAACCGCAGCAGGGCGCCGGCCCGCACCGCGGCGCCGATCTCCCGAGGGCCCAGACCGAGGTCGACGAGGCGGTCCGCCTCGGGGGCGCGGAACGGCCGGTCACCGTACTCGGCGCGGACCCGCTGCACGGCCCGGGCCACCGGTTCGGGCAACGCGTCGGCGCCCGCCGCCCCGACCCGACCGGCGTGGATCCGCAGCGGCGGCCGGACCAGCGCCTCGACCAGCACCCGATCGGGCAGGGCGAGGCGCTGACGCAGCGCGTCCACCGGCATCCCGGGCTCCAACGGGTGCTCCCGCGCGTGCCGGGCGACCTCCTCGATCAGCTGCTCGCCGAGCCGCCGCCAGTACGCCGGGTCGGCCAGCCAGTCACCGGCCACCGGCTGCGCGTACGCCGGCCCGCCACGCCCCGGCTCGGTGTGCACCGGCACACCCATCCGGATCAACGCGCCGGCCCGGATCAGCCGGCGACGGCGCAGCTCCCCGGCCAGGTCGGGTCGACCGTCCAACTCGGCGAGGACCTGGGCGCGGGCGGCGGCCGCACCCCGTCGACCCAGCGGTGGGGGTGCCACGTCCAGCACCCGCACCCCGCCGCTGACGTGGTGGCGGCCCGGGTCGCGCAGCAGCGCCCGGTCGCCCACCAGCAACGGCAGCGGGCGGGTCAGCCGCAGCCGAACGGTGTCCGGGCCGAGCGGGCGCACCCGTACCGGCACCGCCGCCGACCCGACGTGCAGGGTGAGGGTTGCCGGCAGGTCGGCGGCCGGGTCGCCGGCGAGCCGGACGTCGACCAGGTCGGTGTGGTGGAACCGGCCTGGGGTGAGCAACACGTCGCCCCGGCCGAGCCGGTCGCGGGGCGTACCGCGCAGGTTGACCGCCACCCGGGCGACCGCCGCCGCCTCCGGGCGGGCCTCGCCCAGGCAGTGCAGGCCACGGACCCGGACCGGTTCGTCGGCACCGGCCAACTCCAACTCGTCGCCCACGCGCAGCCGGCCGGCGCCGAGGGTGCCGGTGACGACGGTGCCGCTGCCCCGCACCGTGAAGCTGCGGTCCACCCAGAGCCGGACCGGGTCGTCCAGCACCGGCGCGGGCAGTCGGGCGGCGAGCCGGTCCAGGGCGTCCCGCAGCTCCGGCAGGCCGGCGCCGGTCAGGCCACTGACCGCCACCGCCGGCACCGCGCCGAGGCTGGTCGCGGCGATCTCGGCGCGGGCGCGGGCCGTCGCCGGCCCCGGGTCGGCCAGGTCCGCGCGAGTCACCGCCAGCAGGCCGTACCCGACACCGAGCGCGTCGAGCGCGGCCAAGTGCTCGGCGGACTGCGGCATCCAGCCCTCGTCGGCGGCCACCACGATCAGCGCCGCCGGGACCGGGCCGACCCCGGCGAGCATGTTCGGCACGAACCGCTCATGCCCGGGTACGTCGACGAAGGCGACGGTGCCGCCGGACGGCAGCGTCGTCCAGGCGAAGCCCAGGTCGATGGTCATCCCCCGGCGGCGTTCCTCGGCCCACCGGTCGGGTTCCATCCCGGTCAACGCCCGGACCAGTGTCGACTTGCCGTGGTCGACGTGCCCGGCGGTCGCGACGACGAACACGCTCAGTCGTCCCCGGGTACGCGCAGCACAGCCTCACGGACCGCCTCGTCGGCGTCGGCGGGCACACAGCGCAAATCGAGCAGGAGCCGGCCGCGCACCACCCGGCCGAGGACCGGCGGGTCTCCGACGCGCAGCGGCGCCGCGTACCGCTCGGGCAGGCTCAGCGCCCACGAGTCCAACTCCACGCCGGGGGCGCCACCACCGCCGACCACCGCGACGGCCGGCACCACCTCCGCCTTACGGCCGTCCACGCCGAGCCGGTCCCGCAGCCGCTCCACCCGTTCCCG
>NZ_JBEXHP010000207.1:0-4781 GCF_040607895.1 Micromonospora sp. NPDC005220 | reverse complement strand
GGCGCGGCGGACACGCGCACCCCGTCGGCCGACGGGCCCGGGGCGGCGAGCGCGGTGGCGGACGCTCCGGCGACCAGCGCCCCGGCGAGCACTGTCACCCCCGCGAGGCGGGTCAGGGCGCGCACCGGCCGGCGGGGTGCCGCCACTGCGGTGCGCGGTTCGGGTTCACTCGACACAGGGATCCTCCTGGACTGGTGGTGCCAGAAAGACCGGAGTCTATGGAGGGCAGCGCCTGATGTCGATCCGTCACGGCAACCGACGGCGCCGCCGCCACAGCAGGCCACCGGACAACGCCACCACCGTCGCGCCGCTCACCGCGATCACCGACCAGAGCCACCCCGATCCGGTACGCGCGGGACCGCTGGCCGCCGCCGGCCGGGGCACGCCGGGTGCCGCCAACGCGGACGGCGCCGCCGACGGCGTGGCGGTCAGCTCGCCGGGCTCGACCAGCCGGCCCACGGACGCGCCGCGGGGCAGTGTGAAGCCCCAGTCCAACAGGGCCGCGCCCTGTTCCCAGCCACGCATTGGCGTCGACTCGGCGCCCAGCAGGGTGACCACCAGCCGCCGCCCGCCGCGTTCGGCCGCGCCCACGTAGGTGTGCCGGGCCAGGTCGGTGAAGCCGGTCTTGCCGCCGAGCGCCCCCGGGTACCGGTAGATGAGCTGGTTCTCGTTCTGAATCTCGAAGCCCTTGGTGCGTTGCGCCGGCTGGGCCGGAATCGACGTCTGCTCGGTCAGCGCGTACCGGCGGAAGGCCGGCTGGGCGAAGCAGGCCCGGGCGATCAGCGCCAGGTCGTACGCGCTGGTGAACTGCCCCTTGCCGTCCAACCCGGACGGGGTGACCGCGTGCGTCTGGAGTGCGCCGAGGTGGTGTGCCTGCTCGTTCATGGCGCGTACACCGGCGGCGCTGTCCGTCCCGCTGCCGAGTCGGGCCAGCGCGTTGGCGGCCTCGTTGCCGGAGTTGAGCAGCAGCCCGAGCCAGATGGTCTCGATGGTGTACCGGCCGCCCTCGACCAGACCCACGGCCGAGGAGCCGGGTTCGATGTCCATGTCCGCCTCGGTGACGGTGACCGTCTGCTTCGGGTCGAGCTTGGGCAGCATGGTGGCCGCCAGCAGGAGCTTCTGCACGCTCGCCGGGGTGCCGTATTCATGGGGGCCGCAGCCACCGAGTACCTGGCCGCTGTCCAGGTCGGCGACCAGCCACGAGGTGGCGGTGACCTTCGGTGGGGCGGCGACGCCAGCCGGCACGACCAGCCCGGCCGTGTCGAGCGCCGCGCCGCCGACCACCCGCTGCGCGGGGACGGCGGGCGGGGGCGACGGCCGGGGCGGGCGGGACACCGCCGGGACCCCTGGGCAGCGCACCGTCGGCGCAGCGGAGGCTCCGGCCGCACCCATCGGCACCGGAGCGAGCAGGACGGCGAACGTCGTGGCCGCCAGCAGCGCAGCTCTCATGTGCCCGACCCTAGTCACGGAGGTCGCTCGGCGGGACGGGATGGCGGTCAAGCCGCGTCGCCACGACCGAGCAGGTAGTCGTGCAGGGCGGCGCTGCCCCGCAGTCGGCGCAGGCTGCGGGTGTGCAGCTCCTGCTCACGGCGGGCCAGCTCGGCGCGGACCCGCTGGGCGCTGCCGGTGGTCCGCAGCTCGCCCAGCACCGCCGCGATGATCTCGAAGGGATACGCGCCCCGACGCAGCAACGCGATGACCTGCGCGGCGCGAAGCTCCGCCTCGTCGTACACCCGGTAGTTGGTGCCCGGGGTGCGGCCCGGCCGCAGCAGCTCGCGCTCCTCCCAGAGCCGCAGCTGCGAGGTCCGGACGCCGACCAGGGCGGCGACCTCGCCGATGCGGGCGCCGCGGCGTGGCGCGGGCCGGGCTGACGGTGGGCTGGCCAGCACGGTCTCGAAGGCGCCGAGCACCCGGCTGATCTCGGCGCGTTCGCGGTCCAGCTCGGCATGGCCGCCGTCGAGCGCCGCCAGGGCCGCCGGCAGGTCACCGGAGTGCACCGCCGCCATGATCTCCCGGGTACGGCTCCAGCCGTGCCCCTCGGCCAACCGCCGCGCCACCGTCAGCGCCCGGGCGTGCTCGGCCGTGAAGATCCGGTAGCCGCTCGCGGTGCGGCGCACCGGCGGCAGCACACCCAACTCGACGTAGTTGCGCACCTGCTGCACGGAGATCCCGACGGTGGCCGCCAGGTCCACCGCGCGCAGCCGATCCTTCGGGGCGACGTCCACGCGCGTCACCGTACCGCTTACGACGTGATTTGAGACTTTCCGGGGCGTCCTGCCTCCGCTCACGCTTACACGTCGGTGAAAGTCTCTACATGGGGATGAATGAGACAATTGAACCCGCCAGTGTCCGGCGGGAGGGGTCCCGCCACGATTCCGTGAAGGGTTCGCATGTCGCAGCCAGCATGGTCCGCCGCCGACAGCCACGACATGATCGAGGTACGCGGGGCGCGGGAGAACAACCTCGCCAACGTCTCGGTCGACATCCCCAAGCGCCGGTTGACCGTCTTCACCGGCGTCTCCGGGTCGGGCAAGTCGTCACTTGTCTTCGGCACCATCGCCGCCGAATCCCAGCGCATGATCAACGAGACCTACAGCGCGTTCCTCCAGTCGTTCATGCCCAACCTCAACCGGCCGGACGTCGACTCGCTGCGCAACCTCAGCGCCGCCATCGTCGTCGACCAGGAACGGATGGGGGTCAACTCCCGCTCCACAGTCGGCACCGCCACCGACGCGTACGCCATGCTGCGGATCCTCTTCAGCCGACTCGGCCAGCCGTCCATCGGCGGCGCCGGGGCGTTCAGCTTCAACCTGCCCGAGGGCATGTGCCCCACCTGCGAAGGGCTGGGCCGGGTCTCCGACCTCGACATCAACGAGCTGGTGGACGTCGAGCGCTCGCTCAACGACGGCGCGATCACCGTGCCCAACTTCGCTGTCGACTCCTGGTACTGGCAGACCATCGTCGGCTCCGGCCTGTTCGACCCGGACGTCAAACTCCAGGACTTCACACCGCAGCAGTGGGAGGACCTCCTGCACAAGCCGGCCACGAAGATCAAGGTGGGCAGCAACAGCTGGACGTACGAGGGTCTGGCGGTCAAGGTCAAGCGGCTCCTCCTGACCAAGGACCGCGAGTCGATGCAACCGCACATCCGCGCCTTCGTCGACCGCGCGGTCACCTTCACCAGCTGCGGCGACTGCGGTGGCACAAGACTCAACGCGGCGGCCCTGTCCTCACGGATCGCCGGGCACACCATCGCCGACTGCTCGGCCATGCAGATCAGCGACCTGGCCGCGTTCGTCCGTACCGTCGACGACCCGGGGGCCGCGCCGCTGGTAGCCAACCTTCGCGACCTGCTGGACTCCCTGGTCGAGATCGGCCTGGGCTACCTCAGCCTGGACCGTGAGTCGGCGACCCTCTCCGGCGGGGAGGCGCAACGGGTGAAAATGGTCCGGCACCTCGGCTCCAGCCTCTCCGACGTCACGTACGTCTTCGACGAACCCACTGTCGGTCTGCACCCGCACGACATCGCCCGGATGAACGACCTGCTGCTGCGGCTGCGCGACAAGGGCAACACCGTGCTGGTGGTGGAGCACAAACCGGAGACCATCGCCATCGCCGATCACGTGGTCGACCTCGGGCCGGGCGCCGGCACCGACGGGGGCCGGATCTGCTTCACCGGCGACGTCCCGGGCCTGCGCCGCTCCGACACGCTCACCGGGCGGCACCTGGATCACCGGGTGACAGTGCGCTCCGACGTACGCCGACCGACCGGGCAGCTCCCCATCCGCCAGGCCGACCTGCACAACCTGCGCGACGTGGACGTGGACATCCCGCTCGGGGTCCTCACCGTGGTCACCGGCGTGGCCGGCTCCGGCAAGAGCTCACTGATCCACGGGTCGCTGCGCGGCCGGTCCGGGGTCGTCATCGTCGACCAGTCCCCGATCCGTGGCTCACGACGCAGCAACCCGGCCACCTACAGCGGGCTGCTCGACCCGATCCGTACCGCCTTCGCCAAGGCCAACGGGGTCAAGGCCGCGCTGTTCAGCGCCAACTCCGAGGGCGCCTGCCCGGCCTGCAAGGGAATCGGGCTCATCTACACCGACCTGGCGATGATGGCCGGCGTCGCCAGCGTCTGCGAACGGTGCGAGGGGCGACGCTTCACCGACGAGGTGCTCACGTACACGCTGCGCGGCAAGAACATCAGCGAAGTGCTGGCCATGTCCGTCACCGAGGCGTACGCGTTCTTCCCTGGCGGGCCGGCACACGCCATCCTCGGCCGACTGGTCGACGTCGGGTTGGGCTACCTCAGCCTCGGTCAGCCGCTGACCACCCTGTCCGGCGGGGAACGGCAACGACTCAAGCTCGCCATCCACCTGGCCGAGAAGACCACCACGTACGTTCTGGACGAGCCGACCACCGGCCTGCACCTGGCCGACGTGGACCAACTCCTGGCCCTGCTCGACCGCATGGTCGACGCCGGAAACACGGTGATCGTCATCGAGCACCACCAGGCGGTCATGGCCCACGCCGACTGGCTCATCGACCTCGGCCCCGGCGCCGGCCACGACGGCGGCCACATCGTCTTCACCGGCACACCGGCCGAACTGGTCGCCACCGGCGACACCCTCACCGCCGCCCATCTCCGCGAGTACGTCAACGACCCGGCGGTGGTCGGCCAGAGCTGACACCACTGCCCCGAGGCGGGTCGGAGCCCAGCGCGGAACGCCACGGGTGGGCGGCGGTGAGGGTGTCGCCGGTGGCGACCAGTTCGGCCGGTGTGC
>NZ_JBEXHP010000206.1:0-4842 GCF_040607895.1 Micromonospora sp. NPDC005220 | reverse complement strand
GCCGTGACCGGCGCGCGACCGGCGGGGCGAACGGGTCCCGGGCGCACCGGCGGGACCACGCGTGGCGGTGGAGCACGAGCCAGGACGACCGGCTAGCGTCGGGGCGTGACCGACGCTGCTCCCGTCTCCCCCGTCGACCGCGCCGGCCTCCGGCAGCGGGTCGACAAGGCTCTCACCGAGTTCCTGGCCGGCCAGCGGGTCCGACTCGCCGCCGTGGACGACGCACTGGGTCCGGTGGCCGAGGCGATCGAGGCGTTCGTGCTCGGTGGCGGCAAGCGGCTGCGTCCAGCATTCGCGTACTGGGGGTTCCGGGGAGCCGGCGGGGTGGACGGCGACCAGGTGCTCACCGCCCTGGCCGCGCTGGAGTTCGTCCAGGCCAGCGCGCTGATTCACGACGACCTGATGGATCGTTCCGACACCCGTCGCGGCGAGCCCGCGGTACACCGACGGTTCGCCACCCGGCACCGGGAGGCCGGCTGGGGCGGCGACCCGGACGGTTTCGGCGACGCCGCGGCCATCCTGCTCGGTGACCTCTGTCTGGTCTGGTCCGACGAGCTGCTGCACTCCTCCGGCCTGGACCTGTTGTCGTTGGCCCGGGCCCGGCCGGTCTTCGACGAGATGCGCACCGAGGTCACCGTCGGGCAGTACCTCGACGTGCTGACGCAGGTCACCGGGGACACCTCGGTGGAACGGGCCAGCAAGGTCGCCCGGTACAAGTCCGCGAAGTACACCGTCGAGCGTCCGATGCTGCTCGGTGCCGCGCTGGCCGACGCGCCGGAGGACGTACGGACGGCCTACTCCGCGTACGGGCTGCCGCTGGGCGAGGCGTTCCAGCTCCGTGACGACGTGCTGGGGGTCTTCGGCGACCCGGGGCTGACCGGCAAGCCGGCCGGGGACGACCTGCGCGAAGGTAAGCGCACCTACCTGGTGGCGGCGGCCGTGGAGACCACCGACGACGCCGGCCGCGAGCTGCTGCTCAGCCGGCTCGGCGACCCGGAGCTGGACGAGCAGGGGGTGGCCCGGCTCCGCGAGGTGATCGCGGGCAGCGGGGCGCTGGCCCGTACCGAACAGCGGATCGTCACCCTCACCGACACCGCCCTGGCCGCACTGACCGCCGTCGACCTCGACACCGAGGCCCGCCAAGCCCTGGTCGACCTGGCCATAGCCGCAACCCGCCGAGCCGACTAACCCCCCACCCCACCCCCTCCCCCACCCCCCGGTGTTGATCATGAAGTTATTGCCACGACACGCCGGGCAGGCTGGCAACAACTTCATGATCAACGGGGACTGGAGCGGGCCAGGGGGAGCGGAGGGGTTCGGGTTAGAAGCCTTGGGCTTGGGCTCGGCGTTTCACCTCGCGGGCCTGATCGCCGGAGAGGGCGGCGGCCGGGGTGGCACCGGGCAGGGTGTCGTCCGGCTCGTAGAGCCACCGCAGGGCGGCCTCGTCGTCGTAGCCGTTGTCGGCGAGCAGGTTGAGCACGCCGGGCAGGTGCTTGAGCACGGTCTGGTTGGCAACCAGGTCCGCTGGGATCCGGCGGACGCCGTCGCGGCGGACGGCCAGCAACTCCCGGTCACGGATCATCTGGTGCACCTTGCTGATCGACACGTCGAGGCGTTCGGCGACGTCGGGCAGGGTCAACCAGCCGGCCGGGTCGGTGGGTCCGGCGAGCTCCAGGCCGGGCGCGGCCTGGTCGGGTACGGGTTCGGTCACCCGACCACCCTGCCACGCCGCCGCCGCGACGAGCCACCGGCACCCCGGGCGAACCATCGGCGCGCACCCGCTCGGTCGCCGCTGACCAGCGGATGAGGGGCGGCGAACGCGGCGGGAGGGGCCAGTTCGGTGTACGGCTGTAGCATCCTGTTCATCCTTCACCCCCTGGACACATAGACTGCCTGCCGATGGACACTCAGGTCGCCGACACGTTGCTGGGCTCGCTGATCGACGGGCGCTACCGCATTCGCGGTCGCGTGGCCCGTGGTGGCATGGCGACCGTGTACACCGCAACCGACGAGCGCCTCGAGCGCACCGTCGCTGTAAAGATCATTCACCCGACCCAGGCGAGCGAGGCACGGGCTCGGATCGCCAACTTCGTGGCCCGGTTCACCGACGAGGCGAAGACCATCGCCCGGCTGACCCACCCGAACGTGGTGGCGGTCTACGACCAGGGCACCCACGCCGGTCTGCCGTACCTGGTAATGGAGTACGTCCGGGGCCGCACGCTGCGCGACGTGCTGGCCGAGCGACGCCGGCTCAACCCGGACGAGACGCTGGCCATCGCCGAGCAGATGCTCGCCGCGATCGCCGCCGCGCACCGGGCCGGTCTCGTGCACCGTGACGTCAAGCCGGAGAACGTGCTGGTCGCGGAGGCGCCAACCGGTGGCGTCGCCAACCTGGTCGACAGCGTCGTGAAGGTGGCCGACTTCGGGCTGGCCCGGGCGGTCGAGGCGAGCGCCGACGAGGAGCAGGGCAACCAGCTGATGGCCACCGTGGCGTACGTCGCCCCGGAGTTGGTCACCGAGGGCCGCGCCGATCCGCGCACCGACGTCTACTCGGCCGGCATCGTGCTGTTCGAGATGCTCACCGGCCGGGTGCCGTACGACGGGGACCGCCCGGTGGACGTCGCCTGGCAGCACGTCGACCGTGACGTGCCGGCGCCCTCGACGCTGGTGCCGGGCCTGCCGTCGGTCCTCGACGACCTGGTGCAGCGGGCCACCCGGCGTGATCCTGGCGCGCGACCAGCGGACGCTGGCGCGTTGTTGGCCGAGGTGCAGGTCGCCCGGGATCGTCTGGGCGACGGCAACAGCCACACCGCCGTACTCCGCCCGATCAGCGACGCGCCGTCGCTCGCCCAGCCGACCATGATGGTCGCCACGGTCCAGCCGCCCAACCGTCCGTCGTGGGCACGACTGCCCGAGGGCGCCAGCAGCCAGGGGCCGGGACGGCGTCGGGCCGCCCCGGAGCCGGCGGAGGGCTTGGGCGCCCGGCTTGCCGCGCTGCGCGGCACGGTGCTGAGCACCCCCCGTGGCCGGCTGGCCGTCGCGGCCGTGGTGGTGACGTTGGGCCTGGTGGCCGCGATCGGGGGTTGGTGGTTCGGCGTCGGCCGCTACACGGACGCTCCGCATCTGGTGAGCCTGAGCAAGGCCGAGGCGCAGGCGCGGGCCGACCGCGCCGGGCTCGTCCTCAGGTACGCCGAGCCGCGCTTCGACGAGAAAGCCCCGAAGGACAGCGTGCTGGGGCAGAGCCCGGCATCCGCTGCCAAGATCGTCAAGGGTGGGACGATCACCCTGACCCTCTCCCTCGGCCCGGAGCGTTTCCCCGTACCGGACGTGATCGGCAAGGAGTTCGAGCTCGCCGAGGCGGACCTGGTCAACGTGAAGCTGGTGGTGGCCAAGGGCACGGCCCGCTACGACGACAGCTTGCCAGCCGGGGTGGTGGTGGACACCTCCCCCAAGGTGAACACCGAGGTCAAACCCGGGACGAAGGTCACGCTCATTCTGAGTCGGGGCAGGGCGCCGGTGACGGTGCCGAACCTGGTCGGTAAGAGCCTGACCGATGCCCGGGCGGCGCTGGCCAAGCTCGAACTGGTGCTGGTGGAGAACTACAAGGACTCCGACAAGCCGAAGGACGAGATCCTCGGCCAGAGCCCGGCCGATGGCGCCGGCGTGGAGAAGGGCACCCAGGTCAAGCTGGACGTCAGCAAGGGCCCGCCGCTGGTCGTCGTGCCCCGGGTGATCGACCTGCCCTGCCCACAGGCCAAGCAGGTGCTGGAGAGCCAGGGCTTGCCGACGACGGTTGCGGTCAACCCGAACGCGGTGGCCCGGATCCAGGTCCCGGGCGAGAATTCACAGGTGCCGCCGGGCACCCCGGTCGTCATCACGTGCTTCTGATGCCGGCGATCTCCGCGCGGCCGGTGGGCGCGCACACTCCGACCTCGGGTGGGCTGGCGAAGGCTGCCCTGCCGTACGCCGACGCGACCGGTGCGCAGGTGGTGCAGGTCTACGTCTCCAACTCGCGCGGCTGGGCGCTGCCCAACGGCGACCCGGTGCAGGACGCGCTGTTCCGCGATGGTTGCGCCGAGCGGGGCATTCCCGCGTTCATCCACGCCTCGCTGCTGGTCAACCTCGGCTCGCCCACCCCGGCCACGGTCGAGAAGTCGGCCCAGACGCTGGCGCACGCGCTGCGTCGGGGCGTGGCGATCGGCGCGCGGGCGGTGGTGTTCCACGCGGGCAGTTCGGTGGACGAGGGGCACGCCGAGCCGGCGATGCGACAGGTTCGCGAGGAGTTGCTGCCGCTGCTCGACTGGGCCGCCGAGGCTGGTGGGCCGATGTTGCTGGTCGAGCCGAGCGCGGGCGGAGGCCGGTCACTCGCCTCCCGGGTGGAGCAGCTCGGGCCCTACCTGGACGCGGTGGACCGGCATCCCATGCTCGGGGTCTGCTTCGACACCTGCCATGCCTGGGCGGCCGGCCACGACCTGGCGGCCGAGGGCGGCATGACGGCGACCCTGGACACCCTGGTGGCCACGGTCGGTGCGGACCGGCTGCGGCTGGTTCACGCCAACGACTCGAAGGATCTGTGCGGCTCCACCCGGGACCGGCACGAGAACATCGGCAAGGGCACCATCGGCGAGCCCGCCTTCGCCGAGTTGATGGCCCATCCGGCAACCGCTGGCGTCCCGATAGTCGTGGAGACCCCCAGCGAGAAGCAGCTGGGCCATGCCGCCGACATCACAACCCTGACCCGCCTGTCCCACCCCCCTACCCACTCCCCCGGCGTCCCCGACTCGCCTCGGTGATCATGAAGTTATTGCCATGACACGCCGATCCGAGCGGCAATAACTTCAT
>NZ_JBEXHP010000205.1:0-4903 GCF_040607895.1 Micromonospora sp. NPDC005220 | reverse complement strand
CTCGGCATCGACCGAACCTGGCTCGGCGCCGACCGGCGCGCCGACGCGCACCTGGCGATCGTAACCCGCCAGGCGGGGCCGGTCCGGGGCCGGGCGGCCACCGACCTCGCCCACGCGCCGGTGTGGGGCCTGGTGCGCTCGGCGCAGACCGAGAATCCGGGACGCCTCACCCTGCTCGACGTGGACGACGACTCCTGGGCCGCGCTCCCCGGCGCCCTGGCCGCCGCGCTCGCCGCCGGCGAGCCGCAACTGGCGCTGCGCGAGGGCGCCGCGTACGTCCCGCGCGTGGTGCCCGACGGCGCGGCCGGCCCGCTCGAACCTCCGCCGGGCACCGCCCCGTGGCGGCTCGAGGTGGGCGGGGCGGGCGGGACCGGCGTCGACGACGTGGTGCTCGCCCCCGCGCCGGAGGCGGCCGCGCCGCTCACCGACGGGCAGGTCCGGATCGCCGTGCACGCCGCCGGGGTCAATTTCCGCGACGTGCTCATCACCCTCGGCATGTACCCCCAGGAATCCCTGCTCGGCGGGGAAGGTGCCGGCATCGTGCTGGAGGTGGGCCCGGGCGTGACCGGCCTGGCCCCCGGCGACCGGGTGCTGGGGCTGTTCGCCGCGTGCGGCGCCTTCGGCCCGGTGGCCGTCACCGACCACCGGCTGGTGGTGCCCATGCCGGCCGGGTGGTCCTTCGCCGAGGCGGCCACCGTGCCCGTCGCGTTCCTCACTGCGTACCGGGGGCTGGTCGAGCTGGGCGGCCTGCGTGCGGGCGAGTCGGTGCTGATCCACGCCGCGACCGGCGGGGTGGGCATGGCCGCCATGCAGATCGCCGAGCACCTCGGCGCGCGGGTGTACGCGACGACGAGCGCTCCGAAGTGGCCGGTCCTGCGGGCGGCGGGGTTGTCGGACGAGCGGATCGCCTCGTCGCGCACACTCGAATTCGCCGAGGCGTTTCGGGAGGCGACCGGAGGGCAGGGCGTCGACGTCGTGCTCAACTCGCTCGCCGGCGACTTCGTCGACGCGTCCCTGCGGCTGCTGCCGCGCGGTGGACGGTTCCTGGAGATGGGCAAGACCGACCTGCGCGATCCCGCCACCATGCCGGCCGGTGTCACGTACCAGGCGTTCGACCTGAACGAGGCCGGCCCCGAGGTGCTGGGCGCGACGCTGCGCACACTGCTCGACCTGTTCGCCGCCGGTGTGCTGCGACCGCTGCCGGTGACGCGGTGGGACGTCCGCCGGGCGCCGGCCGCCCTGCGGTACCTGAGCCAGGCGCGGCACACCGGCAAGGTGGTCCTGACCGTGCCGGTGCTGGACCCCGACGGCACCGCCCTGGTCACCGGCGCGACCGGCGCGCTGGGCCGGTTGGTGGCGCGGCACCTCGTCACCGCCCACGGCGTACGCCGCCTGCTGTTGCTCAGCCGTGGCGGCGCGGCGGACGACCTCGTGGCCGAGCTGACCGCGCTCGGCGCCGAGGTGACGCTGCGGGCCTGCGACGTGGCCGACCGGGCGGCACTGGCCGCCGTGCTGGCCGAGCACCCGGTGGACGCGGTGTTCCACGTGGCCGGCGTCCTGGACGACGGGCTGGCCGACACGCTCACCGCCGACCAGGTCGACCGGGTGTTGCGCCCCAAGGTGGACGGTGCGCTCAACCTGCACGAACTCACCAGCGGACTGCGCGCGTTCGTGCTCTTCTCGGCGGCGTCCGGGGTGCTCGGTGGGCCGGGGCAGGCCAACTACGCGGCGGCCAACACGTTCCTGGACGCGCTCGCCTGGCACCGCCGCGCCCGGGGCCTCAGCGCCACGTCTCTCGCCTGGGGCCTGTGGGCGCCGGCCAGTGGGATGGCCGACCTGAGCGAGGCCGACCGGAGCCGGATGGCGCGCGGCGGCATCCTGCCGCTCGCCGCTGAGCAGGGGCTCGCGCTGCTCGACGACGCGCTGAGCCGGGACGAGCCGCTCCTGCTGCCGGTGCGCTTCGACCGCGCCGCCCTGCGGGCGCAGGGGCCGGCACTGCCGCCGCTGCTGGCCGCGCTGAGCGGCGGGCCCGCCCGCCGACGGGTGAGCGGTGCCGTCGCCGCCGACGGCGGGGCGTCCCTGCGCCGCCGGCTCGCCGGGCTGCCACCGTCCGAGCGCGCCGAGGCCATGCTCTCCGTGGTCCGCACGCAGGCCGCCACCGCGCTCGGGCACGGCGACGCGCAGGCGGTCCCGGCCACGGCCGCCTTCCTGGAACTCGGGTTCGACTCGTTGACGGCGGTGGAGCTGCGCAACCGGTTGGCCGCGTCGACCGGCCTGCGGCTGCCTCCGGCCCTCGTCTTCGACCATCCCACCCCGGGCGCGCTCGCCGCGTTCCTCCTCGCCGAGCTGCTGCTGCCCGACGGCGCACCGGCCGGACCGGAGGTCGCCCGGCAGTCGGGCGCGGGCCTGTCCGGGCTGCTCCGGTCGGCGGTGGAGACCGGCCGGACGCCGGAGTTCGTGTCGTCCCTGCGCCTACTCGCGGACTTCCGGCCGGTTTTCACGGACGCGAACGACCTGGTGGACGGGCCCGGTCCGCTGCGCCTCGCTCACGGCGCGGCTCCCGCCCTGATCTGCCTGCCGCCGATCGTCGGCCGTTCCGGGCCGCACCAGTACGCCCGCTTCGCGGCCGGGCTGCGCGGGGCCCGGGCGGTCTCGGTCCTGCCGCACTCCGGCTTCCGGCCGGGTGAGCCCTTGCCGGCCAGCCAGGAGGCGGCGGTGCGGGCCCACGCCGAGACCATCCTCCGGCACGCGCAGGGCCAGCCCTTCGCGCTCGCCGGCTACTCCTCGGGTGGTCTGGTGGCACACGCGGTCGCCGCCGAGCTGGAGCGGCGCGGCGCGCGGTGCGCCGCGCTGGTCCTGCTGGACACCTACCGCCCGGACGCCACCGAGCTGGTCGAGGAGCTGATCCCGCAGGTGCTGCGCGGGCTGCTCGAACGGCAGGCCCGGATGACCGGCGAGGGGGAGGACTCCCAGGGCGACGCGTGGCTCACCGCGATGGCCCGCTACCTGCACTTCGACTGGACGCCTACGCCGGTCCGCGCGCCGACCCTGTTGGTCCGGGCCGCGACACCGATGCCGGGCCAGGCCGCCGACGGCGCGTGGCAGGCCGACTGGCCCTCCGCCGAGAGCACGCTCACCGTGGCGGGCGACCACTTCACGATGCTCGAAACCCACGCCACCGACACGGCGCGGGCCGTGCACGACTGGCTCACCGAACGGGGAGGATCACGATGACCACCAGCTGCTACGAGATCGGCGACATCCCGCCGCTGGGCGAGGTGCCGGCCCGGATGTACGCCTCCGTCATCCGGCCGGAGCGCTACGGCCCGCCGACCGACGCCTTCCGGACCGAGGTGGTGGACGTCCCACCGCTGGGGCCGGGAAAGGTGCTGGTCATGATGATGGCCGCGGGCGTGAACTACAACAACGTCTGGGCCGCCCTCGGCAAGCCGCTCGACGTGGTCGCCGCGCGCCGCCGCCGCGACGACACCGGCTTCCACATCGGTGGCTCCGAGGGTGCCGGCGTGGTGTGGGCGGTCGGCGAGGGCGCCCGCCAGGTCAAGCCGGGCGACCACGTCGTGCTCTCCGGCTGCCAGTGGGACGAGTCCGCCGCCGACATCCGGGCCGGCGCCGACCCGATGACGTCGTCGACCCAGCGGGTCTGGGGGTACGAGGAGAACTACGGCGCGTTCGCGCAGTTCACAGTCGTCGACGAGTACCAGTGTCATCCCAAGCCGGCGCGGCTGACCTGGGAGGAGGCGGCGGCGTACCTGCTCACCGGGGCGACGGCCTACCGGCAGCTCTGCGGGTGGCCGCCGCACGTCGTCCGCCCCGGCGACCCGGTCCTGATCTGGGGTGGGGCCGGCGGGCTTGGCTCGATGGCGATCCAGATCGTCCGCGAGCACGGGGGTATCCCGGTGGCTGTCGTCTCCAGTGACGACCGGCGGGAGCACTGCCTGCGCCTGGGCGCGGCGGGCGTGATCGACCGGCGCGAGTTCGACCACTGGGGTCGGCTGCCGCAGCTCGACGACCAACCGGCCGTCGACGTCTGGCTCAAGCAGGTGCGCGGCTTCGGGCAGCGGTTCTGGGAGATCCTCGGTGAGCGGCGGGCCCCCCGCATCGTGCTGGAGCACCCCGGTCAGGACACCATCCCGACCTCCATGTACCTGTGCGACACCGCCGGCATGGTCGTCATCTGCGGCGGCACGAGCGGCTACAACGCCGACGTCGACCTGCGGTTCCTCTGGATGCGGCAGAAGCGGTTGCAGGGCTCGCATTTCGCCAACGTCGCCGAGTGCCGGGCGATCACCGCGCTGGTGGCCGCCGGCCGGATCGACCCCTGCCTGGCCTGGACCGGGACGATCGACGACCTCGGCCGGGCGCACCAGCTGATGTACGACAACGAACAGCCGCCGGGCAACCTTGCGGTGCTGATCAACGCCCCCCGCGCCGGCCTGACCACGCTGCCGGCGTGACCCGGCCGGTGGGACACGTGTGTCGGTGCCGGGCTCAGTCCGGCACCGTCACCGCCGTCAGCACCAGGCCGTCGGTCACCACGTAACGGCCGCGCAGGTCACGGAGGTCCGGGCCACCGTCGAGGCGGGTGCCGGGCACGTGCAGCCGTCCGGAGAACGTCCCGGCGGCGGGGTCGATGCTCAGGCTCGCGTCCTCGAACCCGAGCCAGCGCTGCGTGAGCGGGTACCACGCCTTGTAGATCGACTCCTTCGCGCTGAACAGGAGCCGGTCCCAGTGCGTGCCGGGATGCCGTCGGGCCAGGTCGGCGAGCAGTTCGCCGTCGCCGGTGGCGCTCACCGACTCCAGGACGCCGTCCGGGAGGGGCCCGTGCGGCTCGGCGTCGATGCCCAGGGCGGCGACGTCCGCGGCGCGGGCGACGGCGGCGGCC
>NZ_JBEXHP010000204.1:0-4921 GCF_040607895.1 Micromonospora sp. NPDC005220 | reverse complement strand
TCGACGGGCACCGATTGGTGGTCGCGGAGGTGCCGCCCGCCCCGGCGGACCAGCGTCCGGTCTACGTCACCGTGCAAGGCATCTCCGGGGGCTCAGCTCAGCGAGCAGGCCGCTCCGTTGACGGTGATCAGGCCGGGGCTCGGGTTGGCACCGCCGCCCGTCGTGGCGTTGAAGCCGAACGTCACAGTGCCGCCGGGTGCGATCTTGGCGTTGTACGACTCGTTGCGCGCGGTCACCGTCGCGCCGGACTGGGTGACCTTCGCCAGCCACGCCTCGCGCACCCGCTGGTCGCCGGTGAACGCGAAGCGCACGCTCCAGCCGTTGACAGCGGTGGCGCCCGTGTTGCGGATGGTCAACTGCCCGGTGAACCCGGTGCCACCCTGCCAGGCCCCGTAGTTCACGTACTGCACCGAGCAGGTGGTGGCCGGCACCGCACCGGCGTCACCCTGATCGGCCAGGAACGAGGCGATCCAGGTCAGCGCCGAGTTCCAGTTGATCGCCACCTCGTTTGTCGAGTACGAGTTGATGTCGTCGACGTAGCAGAACATCGGCTCGCAGCCGGCGAGCAGTTGCGCCACGAACGGGTCCTGGAGGGCCGCGTTCGGGCCGCCGGCGAGAGAGCCGGCCGGCGGTCGGGGCAGGCTCGGGTCGAGCTGATGGCCGAAGATCCGACTGTGCTGGTTCTGCGCGGCGTGCTCTCCCCACCCGGTGACATAGGAGATGTTCAGGGCGTTGCGACCGAGGATGTAGTCCATGGCCTGCACGGCGCCGTCGCGGTAGGCGGCGTTGCGGGTCAGGTCGAACGCGGTGGCCAGCACCACCGCGTTGTTGATGACGTTGCTGTTGCCACCCCAGAAGTAGCTGTTGGCGTCACCGGGCATCGGCAGCCCGTACGCCTGCCGGCGCAGTTCGGCGAGGTACGTGTCGGCGGCGGCGGTGACCGAGGCGCGGACCCGGGCCAGATCGGCGGCGGGTAGCCCGTTCGGCACGGTGGCCAGGTCGAGGCGGCCCAACGCGGCCACGCTCTGCCAGCTGAAGCCCCGTGCGTCGAACACGTTCCCGGTGTGGTGCGGTGAGGCGGTCACGTCGGCCAGGTAGTTCTGCGCCCCGGTGGTCAGGTACAGCTCGGCCGCCGCCCAGTAGAACTCGTCGGTGACGTTGCTGTCGTCGTACGCGCCGCCGCCGGTGCCGTCGGTCGGGCTGGCGTACACCGCCGGGTGGGCCTTGGCCGCGGCGTAGGCCGTCTTCGCGGCAGTGCCGCAGCGCGTCGCGAACGCCGCGTCGTAGGGGGCGAAGAGCCGGGCGCACTGGGCCGCGGTGGCGGCCAGGTTGAGGGTGGCCGCGGTCGACGGTGGGTGCAGCTCGCGCGGCTGCGGATCGGCGTGCGGGGCGAGCGGCAACCCGGTCCAGTTCTGGTCGTGGATCTTGTGGTGGACCATGCCGGCGAGCGGCTTACCGGCCGGCACCTGCATACGCAGCAGGAACTCCAGCTCCCAGCGGGCCTCGTCGAGGATGTCCGGCACGGCGTTGCCGCGCTCGGGCACCCGCAGCGTGCTGTCGGCGAGATCCGCGCCGCCGTCGGCGGTGGCCGCCGTCTTGGTCCGCTCGAAGGTGTTCAACAGCTGGTAGGTGGCGATGCCGCCGTTGACCACGTACTTGCCGTGGTCGCCGGCGTCGTACCAGCCGCCACGCACGTCCAGGGAGTAGTCGCAGACACCCGGCTGGCACGGCACGTTGGTGTCGCCCCGGTTGGGTGCGACGCCGAGGTGCCCGGCAGGTCGGGCGTACTCGTCGCCGATCAGGTCACCGTCGATGGCGATGCCGCTGCGCTGGGCGTAGAAGAACTGCAACGAGTCGGAGCGCAGCCGGTCGTAGAGGGTGCCGGAGATGTCGAACGGGTGGCTGGTCTCGCCGTCCACGGTGAGCGTGAGCCCGGTGCCGGGAGTGCGGTACCTGGTGAAGTCGACAGTCTGCACGTTCTGCCCGGAGGCGGCGTCGACACCGCGAGCGGTGGTGGTGCCGCTGGCCACGACGGCGCCGGCGGCGCTGCGCAGCTGCCAGGGCAGCGCCGTGGTGGCTTCGGTGACGACGGTGGCGTTCTTCGGGCCACCGGGCAGGTAGCCGACCTGGTTGACGCGAACCCGTGGCCCGGTGTCCGGCACGTACGGCTCGGGCGGCTCGCCACCGCGCAGCGAGACGTCGTCCAGGCAGATGGTCTGCGCCTGCGCGGAACCGCCGACCTGGAAGATCAGTTGGGCGTTGGGGTTGTCGTCCGGCACGGTGAAGGTCTGCTCGACCCGCTGGAGGGTGCCGGTCGCGGTGGCGTCCACGGCGGCGTACGTGGTGTACGGGGCGCTGCCGAGCTGCAACACGGCCTTGACCGCGGCGCCGGGAGTGGCGGAGACCGCGAAGCCGAGGGTGTATTCGGCGCCGGCGATCAGCGGTACGCCGTCCTGGCCGATGCCGGCGTCCCACGGGTTGGCCAGGCCACCAGCGACGGTGGTGCAGAGTTTGCCGTCGGTGACCGCCAGCGGGCCGGTGCCGAAGGAGAACCAGGGGCTCACCCCGGCGCTGAAGTCGCCGTTGTCGATCTGCTCGGGAGCGTCCGGTGGTGGTTCGGCGTGGGCCGCGCCGGCGCCGGCGCCGGTGAGGGCCAGAGTGGTCGCCGCAGCCAGCAGGAGGCGGCGTCGGGATGGCGTCACGGGGAGTCCTTCCGGGACGGGAAAGAGGGCGGTGGTGATGACACAGTCGTGGCATAACTTGGGAGCGCTCCCAGGTATCGGCTCGATATTTCCAGCGCCGGCACCCCATGTCAATTGATCTGGTTGGATGGGTTCCGGTGTCCGACGAGGGCGGTCATCCCGACGGGCGCTCCCGACGCGCCACCACCCGGACGTGAGATTGGCCGCGCCACGCCTCGTCGTCCTGATCTCCTAGAGACAACTGCGCCCTTCTCCTGGCAGGCTGCCTCCCATGACCCTGAAGCTGCGTTCGGTGGGAACGAGCGACCGTGGGCTGATCCGCAGCGGAAACCAGGACGCCCTGCACGCCGGCACCTGGCTCGTCGCCGTCGCCGACGGCATGGGTGGGATGGCCGCCGGCGACCTGGCCAGCGCCCTCACCATCGACGCGGTCGCCCCGCTCGACGTGGAGACACCCGAGGACGCCCTGGTGGCCGCGCTCGAGGGTGGCATCGCGCTGGCCACCTCCCGGATCCGACAGGCGATCGCCGAGGATCCCGAGCGCCAGGGCATGGGCACCACGCTGACCGCACTGCTCTTCGCCCGTACCGGCAGCTGCCTGGCCCTCGCCCACGTCGGCGACTCCCGGGCCTACCTGTTCCGCGAGGGCGTGCTCAAGCAGATCACCCGGGACGACACGTTCGTCCAGATGTTGGTGGACCAGGGCGTGATCACCGCGGACCAGGCCAGCAGTCACCCCCGCCGCGCCGTGGTCACCCAGGCGTTGCAGGGCGACGAGGTCTCCCCGTCGTACGCGACCATGGTGCCCCGGGCCGGCGATCGGTGGCTGCTGTGCAGCGACGGCCTCTCCAACGTGGTCCGCCCGGACACCCTCACCGAGGTGCTCGGCGGCTATCCGGACCGGGGCGCCTGCGCCGGCAAGCTGATCGACCTGGCCCTGCACGCCGGCGGGCCGGACAACGTCACGGTCGTGGTGGCCGACGTCGTCGAGGAGTAGCCCCGGCCTTCAGCGCCGACGTGGCGTGGCGCGCCGGGTGGGTGTGGCCGTCCCCGGGTCCTCCGGCCACGGGTGCCGGGGATAGCGCCCGCGCAGCTCGGAGCGGACCTGCGGGTAGCCGGTACGCCAGAACGACGCCAGATCGGCGGTGACCGCGACCGGACGGCCGGCGGGAGAGAGCAGGTGCAGCAGCACCGGCACCCGACCGTCGGCGATGCGGGGCGCCGCCGGCCAGCCGAACGTCTCCTGGAGCTTCACGGCGAGCACCGGCGCGGCCGGGTCGCGGTAGTCCAGCCGGATCCGGGAACCACTCGGCACCTCGATCCGCTCCGGGGCCAACTCGTCGAGGCGGGCGGCCTGCGCCCAGGGCAGCAGCCGACGCAGCGCCGACGACACGTCCACCCGCCCCAGGTCGGCCCGGCGTCGCGCGGCGGCCAGCTCAGGGCCCAGCCAGCTCGGCGCGGCGTCGAGCAACGCCTCGTCGTCGACAGCCGGCCACGGATCGCCCAGCTGCTGCCGAAGGAACGCGAGCCGCTCGCGCAGCGCCCGCGCCGCCGGCGTCCAGGGCAGCAGCCCCAGCCCGTCCTGACGCAAGCCGGTCAGCAACGCGGCAGCCACCTCCGCCCGGTCCGGCCGGTCCAGCCGCCGCTGGACCAGCTCGATCGCGCCCAGCCGGGTCACCTCCCGGGCCACCACGTCCCCGTCGGACCAGCCGACCTCGCGGTCGGTGCGCAGCAGCGGACCGGCCGCCTCCCGGGCCGTCGCCTCGTCCACCGGGGAGGCCCGGCGGATCCGGGCCGACGGCGCGCCGGGGGTGCGGTCCGCGACCGCGACCGCCAGCCAGTCGGACCCGGCCAGCCCCGAGCCGGCGGCCAGCTCCGCGGCGGTCCCGCCGGTCATCAGGTACGCCGAACCGCCCGGCCGCCGCACCCGGGCCAACCGTTCCGGGTACGCCAGACCGACGAGCAGCCCGGCGGCGAGATCGTCGCTCAGCCCAGCCGTGCCGGTGCGGCCCTTCGGCGGGGTGCCCGCCGGCAGCGCGGCCCGCAGCCGGCGTACCTCGGTGCGCCAGCGAGCGGTCGCGCCCGCGTCCACACCGGTGCGCAGCCGACGCCAACCGGCGACCAGATCGTCACCGGGGCCGGCCGCGCTCTCCTCGGCGAGCAGGGCGACCACCTCGGCGGCCCGGTCGGCGCCGACCCGGCCGGCGCCGTCGAGCAGC
>NZ_JBEXHP010000203.1:0-5203 GCF_040607895.1 Micromonospora sp. NPDC005220 | reverse complement strand
CCCCGGTTTTGACTCCGAGCCCATCTCCAACGCCGCCGGCCGTCGTCTGGGCCCGCCGCAGGCCGGCCAGGGGCTTTGACACACGCCCTAGCCAGGGAGCCGGCCGGGCATCAGCCAGGAGCGTCAGGCGACGCCGAGGGTGGTGGCGAGTTGGACGATGCCGGTGGGCGCGTCGGCGGACCGCCACACGACGGTGACCAGCTTCCGTACCGCCGGACGGTCGTGCACCTCACTGTGGGCCGCGCGTTCCGCGTCGAGCAGCGTCCGGCCAGCCCGAGGCATGTCGCCGGTCACGGCGAATGCGCGTGCCACATCGAGGAGGTATGCGGCACGGTGCTCGGGCGACAGCCACCACCACTCCTCGCCGGCCACCAGCCGATCGTGCCGAGCCGTGGCCGTGGCGACGTCGCCAAGGGCCGCCTCGGCCACCACCCGGGCGGCCTCGACCACCGCCCGACCGAAAACCCCGCCGCTGCCCGCACCCACCTGCCGTGCGATGTCCGTGGCCTGGTCGAGCGCCCGACGTGCGCGGAGTTGGTCTCTGCCGCCCGCGGCGGCGAGCGCAGCCTGAACCAGTAGCGTGCCCCGAAGCGAGCAACCGACCGGAGGGTCATCGTCGGCCCGGCACGCACCGAGGCGGTCAGCGGCGACGAGCGCGGCATCCAGAGCGGACCGCCGTCGACCACGCGACCGAAGGGCCTGGGTCAACGACACGGTGGCGACGGCGGCCAGCCGGGGTTCGCCGGCGGCGACGGCCATCGCACGGTCGGCGGCCAGCCAGGCCAACTCTCCCTGGTCGACCTTCACGAGCACCAGCGCGGTGAGCGCATACACCCGCACCAGCAGCGCGCCCGTCGCGCCGGGGCGAGCGGCGTGCGCTTCGCGGACCGCATCGAGCAGACC
This sequence comes from Micromonospora sp. NPDC005220, assembly GCF_040607895.1. NCBI lineage: Bacteria > Bacillati > Actinomycetota > Actinomycetes > Micromonosporales > Micromonosporaceae > Micromonospora > Micromonospora sp. NPDC005220. Next base: position 4,300 of record NZ_JBEXHP010000203.1, on the reverse strand, counting down.
GGGCAGCAGTGCCAGCAACGCCGGGTACCGCGCGTGCCGATAGCTCTGCTCGGCGTGCTCCACCCGAGCCCGCAACTCCTCGACCGGCTGCGGTGGGGTCGCGCCCTCCAGGTGGTAACGGGCCAGCGCCATCCGGATCCCGTCCACCCCGGCGGCGGCGGAAGTCGGCCGCACCGGCCGCACCGCCAGCAGAACCTCCACGTCGATCCGGAGCGCGTCGGCGACCTCGCGGAGGTTGGACACCCGCTCCAACCGGCGTACCCCACGCTCGACCTTGTCCACCCAACTCTTCGACTTGCCGAGCCGGTCGGCGAACTGCTGCTGCGTCATGTTCCGCCGGACCCGCCACTGGGCGACCCGGCGACCAACCGGCAGCTCGTTCACCGCCGGCCCGTCGCGCTCACCGCAAAACCCCAACCACAAACAGCACGAGTACGACCACAGCGATCGCGATGCCGTAGGAGTACTGCCGCCGGGTGAGCGGCGCCCGCGTCGGTCGGGCCGGACCGGGCACCCGATCCCCGTCCGGCTGCGGAGGCCGCGCCCCGGCAATGGGATACGCGGGCGGCAACGGCCCATCCGGCAGACGCTCGTCCAACTGTGCCTCCTCGCGGCGCGGTAGCTCGGGAGCGATGAGAGACGCAGGGTCAGGGCGAGGAAACGGCGGAAGCGCCCCACCCTGACCTGCATGCAGGTACTCCGCTGCTGACGAGAGGACCTGACATCCAACTTAGAGTGCAGTGAGTACAGAGTCAACACAGGATGCACAGAGTGTCATGTGCGATGGCATGCTCAGAGGGCTGACGAGAGGTGGCCCTCTGCCATGCCCAGACAACCCGTGTACGAGCAGGTCATCGGTGACGTGATTCGCTCGATCCAGTCCGGCGCGCTCCAGCCTGGCGACAAGCTGCCGTCGATCGCAGAACTCGGCGAGCAGTATCAAGCCAGCGCCACGCCGATCCGGCTGGCACTGCGGATCTTGGATGAGCGGGGCTGGATCGAGGTGCACCAGGGCAAGGGTTCGTTCGTGGCGCCGAACCCGCCCGCCTGAGCCTGAGGACATACCCGACTTCGTTGATCGTTGTCAGCTGAGCAGTGCGACACGCCGAGGGTGATGCTGCTGAGGTGCCACGGATCGCCGCCGCTCGCCTGAAACCACAGGCTCCTCGTGAAGATCCGCGCAACTTCGGGGAAACTGCTGCGTCGGCGCGCGTTGAGCAGCAGTTTCGCCGAAAGCGTGCGGATCTTGGCTTGCGCTCCGGGAGCGGGGCGGGGCGGGGCGGTCAGTCGACCGGCGTGATCAGCGTCAGGGTCGGGAAGTACGTGCGGTATCGCGACCCGTCCCGGGTCAGCAGGTGGTATCGGCACACAGCCGCATGCGCGCCGATGTAGAAGTCGGCCAACGGTGACCGCTTCGCCCCGCCCAGTTTCCGGTACCGCGCATAGGCCTTACCCGCGAGGAATCCCGCCAGGTACGGAAGCTCCTCACGCAGGAAGTCCCCTGCCGGCAACGCCTCGTCCAGCTCTTCGATGCGATCGAAACGGACCGACACCTCGGCGTACACGATGGGGTTGATCACCAGGTTGCCCGCGTCGCGGGCCTCGGCGAGGGCCGTCCCGGACCACTCCGCCCACTTGGGGTCGTCGGTCAGGATGTCCAGCAGCACATTGGTGTCGACCAGGGTCGTCGTCGCATCGGGTGGACGCGACGGCACCGCGCGGAGCCGGTCACTCGCCACGCAGCATCTCCATCAGCTCTTCGGTGGACATGTGCTCGGTCTCCTTGGCGCTCCCCCGACCGCGCATGTGGCCGACGAGGCGCTGGCCCCGGGTTTCGGCACCGTGGACCCGAACGATGCGGAGAGCGCCGCCCTCTTCAACCACATCGACCTCGTCGCCCTCATGCAGGTTGTATCGGGCCCGCAGAGCCGCCGGAATGGTGACCTGGCCCTTGCTATTCAACCGCATCCCCGACCCCCTGTCACGTGTCACACACGATACGCGACACTGGGCATCCCATGATGCATCGGTACCGCGAAGATCCGCACAACTTCGGTGAACGTGCTGCCTCAAGGCCCATCAAGGCAGCAGTTTCACCGAAAGTGCGCGGATCTTGACAGGAGTGCGTGGATCTTGAGGTGCGGCCCGAGCGGTCGGGGCGGCACCTGGGGTACTTGGCCGCGCGCGAACGGATCTCGCGCAGTAGGTTGGCGGGGTGACTGGACGGTTCCCGATCGAAGACGTCTCCCCCGTCGTCTCGTGCGGGCGATACCCGGCCAAGGCGGTGGTCGACGAACCGGTTCCGGTGTCGGCCCGCGCCTACCGGGAGGGGCACGACGCGCTGGGCTGCAACGTGGTGTGGGCCGGACCGGACGGCGTGAGCCGGCCGTTCACCCGGATGCGCCCCGGCGAGCCCGGCCAGGACCGCTGGCACGCCACCATCGCACCGGACGCCGTCGGCTCGTGGACCTTCTCCGTGGAGGCGTTCCAGGACCCGTACCTGACCTGGCAGAACGCGGTGACCAAGAAGATCGCCGCCGGGCAGGGGCCGGAGGACCTGGCCAACGACCTGGCCGAGGGTGCTCGGGTGCTCGCCGCCGCCCGGACGTTGGTGCCGACCGCCGACCGGCCGCGGGTCGCCGACGCGCTCACCGCGCTTGTCGACACCGACCTGCCGCTGCCGCAACGGGTCGGCCCGGCGCTGGCCCTGGCCGACCTGCTGTGGGAGCACCCGGTGCGGGAGTTGGTCACCGCCGGTGACACGTACACCATCTGGGTTGACCGCAAGCGGGCGCTCTACTCGGCCTGGTACGAGTTCTTCCCGCGCTCCGAAGGAGCGGCGGGTGGGCGCTCCGGCACCTTCGCGACCGCCACCGAGCGGCTGCCGGGGGTCGCCGCGATGGGCTTCGACGTGCTCTACCTGCCGCCGATCCACCCGATCGGCCGCATCAACCGCAAGGGCCGCAACAACGCGCTCACCGCCGGGCCGACCGACGTGGGCTCGCCGTGGGCGATCGGCGCGGCCGAGGGCGGCCACGACACCATCCACCCCGATCTGGGTACGCCGGCAGACTTCCGGGCCTTCATTCAGGCGGCCGGGGCGCAGGGCCTGGAGGTGGCGATGGACCTGGCGTTGCAGTGCGCGCCGGACCACCCCTGGGTCACCGAGCACCCGGAGTGGTTCACCACCCGGGCCGACGGCAGCATCGCGTACGCGGAGAACCCGCCGAAGAAGTACCAGGACATCTACCCGGTCAACTTCGACAACGACCCGGAGGGCATCCGGGCCGAGGTGCTGCGGGTGGTGCTGCACTGGGTCGGCGAGGGCATCCGGATCTTCCGGGTGGACAACCCGCACACCAAGCCGTTCGACTTCTGGCACTGGCTGATCGCCGAGGTGAAGAAGATCGACCCGGATGTGCTGTTCCTGGCCGAGGCGTTCACCCGGCCCGCCATCATGCACGGCCTCGGCAAGATCGGCTTCACCCAGTCGTACACCTATTTCACCTGGCGCACGACGGCCGCCGAGATGCGGGCGTACTGCGAGGAGCTGATCGAGGCGGCCGACTACATGCGGCCGAACTTCTGGCCGAACACCCCGGACATCCTGCACGAGTCGTTGCAGCACGGCGGCCCCCCGATGTTCAAGATCCGGGCGGTGCTGGCCGCGCTGCTCTCCCCCTCCTGGGGCCTGTACGCGGGCTACGAGCTGTTCGAGCACGTGGCCCGGCCGGGCGCGGAGGAGTACCTGGACAACGAGAAGTACGAGCTGCGCCCGCGCGACTGGGCCGGCGCCGAGGCGCAGGGCCGCTCGCTGGCGCCGTTCCTGACGATCCTCAATCGGGTACGCCGCGACAACCCGGCCCTGCACCAGCTCCGCAACCTGCGCTTCCACGAGATCGACAACCCGGCGCTGCTCTGCTGGTCCAAGCACGACCCGAAGACCGGCAACACGGTCATCGTGGTCTGCTCGTTCGACTCGCACGTGGTGCAGTGGGGCAACACCACCCTCGACATGCCGGCGCTCGGCTTCGACTGGCACGAACGGTTCACCGTGTACGACGAGCTGACCGGCACCAGCTACGACTGGGGTCAGCGCAACGCGGTACGGCTCGACCCGTACCTGCAACCCGCGCACGTGTTGACAGTGCGCCGCCCGACCCCGCCCGCCGCCCCGGCGCCCGCCGTCGTCGAGCCAGCCGACCTCACCGTCGCCGAGGTGCCGGACGAGCTGTCCGGCGGCCCCCCGCCCGCCACCCCCCCCCCCCCCGCGGGCCCCGGCCCGGGGCCGGCGGGCGCG
>NZ_JBEXHP010000202.1:0-5232 GCF_040607895.1 Micromonospora sp. NPDC005220 | reverse complement strand
GCGCGCCCCCCCGCCGACCACGCCCGCGCCGGCCGCGACCCGCTGCCCCCCCCCCGGCCCGCCACCCGCTGACGGCCACCCGGCCGGTCAGCGGTCGACCAGCAGCAGCCACTCGTCGTCGAGGCGTTCCACAGTCGTGCCCGCCGGCCAGCGGTGACCGGGGTCGGCCACCGCGCGGGCCTGCTCGACCTGCGGCGGCCGGCTGAACTGCGTGTCGCGGAAGCTGGCCATGCTGTGGAACCGGGCCCGGCCGAAGTTCGCGGCGTCGAGAAAGCGGGCCTTGTCGAACAGCGCCTCCGCGCCGAACACGGTCCAGCGGAACAGCGCCATGTTCGTGAAGCGGACGGAATGGAAGCCGGCCGACCGGCCGAACTCGGTGTGCTCCATCGACAGGGCGCCGGCGAAGACGGCCTCCCGGAATGTGGTGGCGTCCTCGAAGCGGGTCGCGTCGAAGCTGGTCGGTTGACCGAAGGTCACCCGGCGAAATGAGGTCAGGCCGGCGAAGCTGGCCCGCCGGCAGGACAGGCCGTCGGTGAACGCGGCGCCGTCGAAGCTGGCCAGACCGCCGACGCGGACGCCGTCCAGGATGACCTCGCCCTCGGCCGCGAGCCCCTCGAAGACCACGTCGCCGAAGGTCGCCGCCCCGAGCAGGAGCCGCCCCCGGGCCGTCGCGCCGGCGAAGGTGGTCGTCCCGGTGAACACCGCCTCGGTGAAGTTCGCGTCGACGAGCGTGCAGCCGGCGGCGTCGAAGTCGACGAGCGCGGCGCCGGCCAGATCGAGCCTCAGCTCCGGCCAGTGGGCCGCGTCGTCCACGCGCAGGTGCCGGGTGAGCACGCGCTGCGCGCTGCGCCGGACCTCCGTCTCGCGCGGCTCGCCGTCGGGCGCCGGCATCCGCAGGTACGCGCAGAGCACAGCGGCGATCGTCGGGCGCTGCCCGGGGTTGTCCTGGCCGAGGCGCTCCAGCGCGTGCAGGCCGCCGAGGCGTACCGCCGCGCTGTCGTTGCCGAGCAGCTCGACCGCCCGGGTGTAGAGCTCGGTCAGTCGACGCTCCGCCGCGTCGTGCTCGACGGCCCCGGACTGCCGGTCCTGGTGGCGCTGCGCGGCATCGGCCACCGCCTCGGCGTGCGCCTGCACCCGGTCCCGGTGCACCTGGTCGCGCGCGGCGACGCTCTCCTGGTGCCGTTGCGCGCGTTCGGCGATCCACTGGCGGCGGGCGGCGAGCAGCAGCGCGAGCCCGCCGCCGGTGCCGGCGACGACGGTCAGGCCGGTGCGGATCGCGTCGATGCGCAGCGTGGCGCGGGTGTCCGGCTGGCTGGCGCGGTCGGCCTCGGTGAGCAGCAGATCCAGCACCAGCCAGCCCAGGGCGACCGCGGCCAACAGGCCGACCAGGATCAGCCACCACGGCATCACCCGCAGCTCGCGCTCGGTGGGTTCGTCGACTGCCACGGCCACAGCATGCCAGCCACCATCGGCGTCCGATATGGAGCGTTGCGGTATGACCGTTTACGCCCCCGTCGGAACAACGGGTTACCAGCGCGTAACAAGTCATTGACGTTTCTAAATTGTTGCGGGGATGATCGTCGCACGGTCGACCGGACACCCCACCCACCTGCCCGGTTCGCCGGGTGCCTCCCCCCGGAGGTGCAGCGATGCTGCTCCGAAAGACCGTCCTCGTCCTGGCCCTCGCCACCGCCGCGCTGCTCGCGTCCACCGCCACGGCGACCGCCGCCCCCGCCGATCCAGCCTCGGCCACCGCCGCCCCCACGACACCCTTCGCCGCCGCCGCCGCGGCCAACCCGGTCATCGTGGTCGGCGGGCTCAGCGGCGTCGCCGTCGCGTACGAGCCGATCGCCGCCCGGCTGCGCGCCGACGGCTACCGCACCTTCATCTACCAGCTGCCCGGGTTGGGCCTCGGTGACATCCCCACCTCGGCCCGCGCGTTCGCCAGCTACGTCGACCAGGTACGCGCCAGCACCGGCGCGGCGACGGTGGACGTCGTCGCCCACTCCGAAGGGGGCCTGGTCAGCCGGTACTACCTCAAGCGGCTCGGCGGCACGGCCACCGTCGGCCGGTACGTCAGCCTGGGTACCCCGCAGTACGGCACGTACGTCGCCAACATCGTGGCGTTCCTGGGGCTGGGCAGCTGCGCCGGCGTCGTGGCCTGCCAGCAGATGACCATCGGCTCGGCGTTCCTCGCCGACCTCAACGACGGCGACGACACCCCTGGCGCGGTGCGCTACACCACCATCCGCACCCTTCAGGACGAGTTGGTCCGGCCGACCGGCAACGCCGCCGTCAACGACGGGGCGACGAACGTGCTGATCCAGGCGTACTGCCCGCTGCGGGTGGTGGGGCACCTCGGTCTGGTGCTCGACGGCACCGCGTACACCATCGTGCGCGGCGCCCTGGTCGACGGCCCGGTGCGACCCAACTGCCTCGCGCTCTGACCCACTGCGGTGCGGCGGTCCCGGAGGGGGCCGCCGCACCAGAGCCGCGACGGTGGTGTCGGGTGCACGACGATCCGGCGAAACGATGTGGCAGACATCAAGTGCCCTCGATAACCTGCTCCGGCCGTCCATTCCCGACAGTGGACGCCATCCTTCGAGAGGGAGCAGCGCTCATGACCGAGCCGCCCACCGTGCCGCCGGAGAACACCCCGCCGACCGTGCCGCAGCTCGACGTCCGGGCCGCCCAACCACCGTCGGTCGACACCCCGCCGCCCACCGGCGGGTTCGCCGACCGCCCACCGGGCTACCCCAGCGCGCTGGTCTGGCTGCGCGCCGGGATCCTGCGGGACTGGCGCGGCGTGCTCGGCGCGTTCGTCGCCACCTGGTTCTATCTTCCGGTCGCGCTGCTCCTGGCGTTCTGGGGCGGTCTCACGTTCGGCGTTGCCGGGATCTTCGCCGCCGGGACCGGCGCCGACGACCAGGTGCCGCAGGTGCTGCGCGACGCCCCACTGATCGGCTCCCTGATCGAGGCGTTCCTGACCCGCTCCGGCGGGGTGCTCGGCGGCGTGGCCGGCTTCGTCATCGGCTTCCTGGTCGGCTTCCTCGCCGTGCTGGCGCTGCCCTGGCTGGGCGTCGCCGACGAGCCCTTCGCGCTGATCACCGGCCTGATCGGCACGGTCATCGCGGCGGCGCTGATCGGGGTCCTCTACACGCTCTACCGGGTGCTGCTCGAACCACGCCTGCTGGTCGTGTCCGGCGCCCGCCAGCCCAGCCGCCGCGAGTACGCGCGGCTGCGCCCGGTGCTCGACGACTGCGCCCGGCGGCTCGGCCTGCCCAGCGTGCCCCGGCTACTGATGGAGGACGACCCGGTCCTGAGCAACGCCCGGACGTACGCCCGGCACGTGGTGGTCACCACCGCCGTGCTGACCGAACCGGACGACGAGGTGGCCGCGCTGCTCAGCCACGAGCTGGTGCACTGGCGCACCGGGGACGAGATCACCAGCGCCTTCGTCCGCGGCGTCGGCCTGCCGCTGACCCTCGCGCACGCCCTGCCGACCTGGCTGATGCGGACGTTCCCGCACCCGGCCACCAACTTCGTGGTCTTCGTGTTCTTCTGGCCGGTGCTGCTCACCATGCGGTACGTGGTGCTGCCGCTGCACGCCCGCGACGTGCGGGCGGCCGAGTACCGGGCCGACCTCGGCGCCGTGCTCACCGGGCACGTCGACGGGCTGCGGCGCATCCTGGAGCGCCGGTTGTCCTTCGAGACCGGCCGCAGCGGCTGGGACGAGGCGGTCTGCGCCACCCACCCGCCCCACGAGCTGCGGCTCGACGCACTGGAGCGGGCGTCGCTGGCCGGCGCACCCGTCGGGGCGGGCGAAACCGTCACCGTCGACCGGCTGTTCAATCACTCCGGCCCGGTCGGCACCCGCCGCGCCTGGCTGCTGGTCGGCGCCCTCACCCTGGCGGCCTGCCTCGGCACCAGCGGGCTCGGCCTGGTGCAGTGGGCGTTCTACCGCCCGCAGGCAGCGATCGACGGCTACTTCTCCGCGCTCGCCGACCGGGACAGCGACGCCGCTCTGGGATACCTCACCGACCAGGGCAGTGACACCGACACCAAGCTGCTCGCCCAACTCCTGCGCGGCAAGGGCTACCAACCACCGACCGACGTCGAGATCAGCTCGCTGGAGCGCGACGGCGACAACGCCACCGCCACGGTGGCGTACCGGCTGGGTGACGTGCGGCAGACCGCCACCCTCACCCTGCGCCGCGAGGACGAGACCACCGCCGGGCTGTTCCACGGCTGGCGGCTGAGCGGTGGGCCGACCCCCCTCAACGCCGCGATCGCCGACCCCGGGGTGCGGCTCAACGGGGTCGAGTTGCCGGTCGCCACCGAAGGCCCGCCGCTGGTGCTGTTGCCCGGCGGCTACACCGCGACCGGCCCGTCCAGTGCGCTCAGCGAGACGCCGAGCGCGACGGTGCTGGTCGGCCCGGGGGCGACCGCCGCCACCCTGCAACTGGTGCCGGTGCTCAAGCCGGCGGCGATCGAAGCCGTCGAGGCCCGGGTACGCGCCTGGTTGGACGAGTGCGCCAAGCAGACGGTCGCCGCCCCGCCCGGCTGCCCGTTCCGCTACTACAGCAGCAGCACCACCCAGAAGATCACCTGGAAGATCCTGGAGTACCCGAAGCTCGCCGTCGAGCTCACCGGCCCGGCCAGCGCCCAGGTCTCCACCCCGTACGAGACCCAGGGCAAGGTCGAGGCCAGCGGCACCACCACCTACTTCGGCACCAGCTCACCGTTCAAGGAGGAGAACGCGTTCACCGTCGCGGGCGTCGCCACCGCCGACGGGGACACCGTCGCCTTCCGACCCGCCGCCAACTGACCGGGAGACAGAGACCGTGACCGACAGCGACGCCGCAGCCCGGCTGCCCGTCCGGCTGACCATCAACCCCCGGCAGCGCCAGCCTCCGTCGGTCGACCTGCTGACCTGGATCCACCGCCGCCCGGAGTACCGGCAGGTGGTCCGCTCGGCCGGCGGCGGTGGGGGCCGGTCGGGTTTCAGCGACGCGGTGATCATCGCGGTGCTGGCCCAGGGGCTGCTTCCGGGATTGTTCAACCTGGTGCAGTCCTGGGTGGACCAGCAGCGCACCGAGGCCAGCATCCGGATCCAGGACGGGGACACCGAGGTGGAGCTACAGGTGAGCGGGCGGACCGACTCCGCTCGCCTGCTGGCCCAGGCGACCGAGGCGCTGCGCGCCGCCCGGGAGGCCGAGGCGCCGCGCGCCG
>NZ_JBEXHP010000201.1:0-5287 GCF_040607895.1 Micromonospora sp. NPDC005220 | reverse complement strand
CTCGGCGACGCGGTGGTCCGATTGCTTCGGCTGCTGGACCGACCTCGGGACGTCACGGTGCTCGCGCTCGACCACCCGCACGGCCAACGGATCGTCGAGCGGGTGCGGGCGCTCGGCATCGAGGTCGAGCAGCTGCGCGCCAACCGGCTCACCGGGGTACGCGGGCAGACCGACCGGGAGACCTACGCCCGGGCCAAGTCGACCATGGCGATCGTGGTCAGCCCACCCGCCCGGCGCGTCCTGCAACCCATCGCGCCCAGCGCCGACTGGCGGGTCGACCTGGCCGAGGGCTGCCCGGCGCACTGCCAGTACTGCTACCTCGCCGGATCACTGTCCGGCCCACCGGTGACCCGGGTGTACGCGGACCTCGACGACATCCTCGCCGGGCTGAGGGCGTACGCCGGGCGCGGGACGGTGACCAGCCGCAACGCGCGGCGCGCCGACGAGGGCACCACCTTCGAGGCGTCCTGCTACACCGATCCGCTCGCCCTGGAGCACCTGACCGGCAGCTGGCGGCGCGCGGTGCAGCACTTCGCCGACTGGGACGCCCCGGTGCAGTTGCGCTGGACCACCAAGTACGCCGACGTGGACACCTTCGTCGGGCTGCCGCACGCCGGCCGCACCCGGGTCCGCTTCAGCGTCAACTGCGCACCGGTCAGCGAACGGTTCGAGGGCGGCACGGCCCGGGTGCCGGACCGGCTCGCCGCGCTGCGCCGGCTCGCCCTCGACGGCTACCCGGTCGGGCTGACCATCGCGCCGATCATCGCCCTGCCGGACTGGCGGGAGCGCTACGGCGAACTGCTCGACCAGGTCCGCGCGGCGGTCGACGGGGTGCCGGACCTGGACCTGACCGCCGAGCTGATCACCCACCGGTTCACTCCGGGCAGCAAGGAGGTGCTGCTCGGCTGGTACCCACGCACCCGGCTGGAGATGGACGAGGAGTCCCGCGCCCGCAAGCACGGCAAGTTCGGCGCCGTGAAGTACGTCTACCCCCGCGAGCAGATGACCGAGCTGCGCGACTGGTTCACCACCGAGCTGACCGCCCGGGTGCCAGCCTGCCGAATCCTCTACTGGACCTGATCACCCGACCGAGGAGCGGGCGACCGGCGCGGCGAAGAAGGTGTCCGGGTACGGCTCGTCGCGGAGGCTGTAGTGCCACCACTCCCGGTCGTAGTTGACGAACCCGGCGTCGGTCATCAGCCGCTGCAACAGCCGACGGTTGTCCCGCGCTGTGCCGGTGATGCGGGGGTCGGCGGTGTGCGCCCGGGGGTCGAAACAGTCGAAGCCCGTACCCATGTCGATGCTGTTGTCCGCGAAACGCTGCCCGCGCGGTGCGGTGCAGGCGACCAGCGGTTGGCCGACCCGGTACGCAGGTTGGCTGGCGGCGGGCTCGTCGACCAGGGTCAGGTCCAGGGTGCTGCCCCGGCTGTGCGCGGTGGGCGCGCCGATGTATCCGTCCGCGAAGAGCTTGTTCTTGGCCTCGTCCGGGTAGAACTCGGCCTTGGTCTCCTGCTCACCGGGGCGCTTCGACCAGGCGACGAAGTCGTCCACCGCTGGCTGCGGGCGGTAGCAGTCGTACACCTTGAGGCTGTGCCCACCGGCCAGCGCGGCGTCCTGTACGCGGCGCAACGCCTCGGCCGCCTGTCGGGTGAGCAGGCACAGCGGCTCGCGGTAGCCGGTGATCGGGCGGCCGACGAAGTTGTGCGGGGTGGCGTACCGGATGTCGGCGTGGATGCGGGGGTCGAGGTCGGTCAGCACCACGAACCCGGGCAGCCGCTCGGCGGGGCTCGGCGACGGGGTGGCGCGTACCGGTGTCGGCTGCGGCCCGGCCGACGAGGCGGGCACGGGCCGAGGCTCCGGCCGTGAGCAGCCGCCGAGCAGCGCGGCGAACGCGAGCACAACGGCGACGCGGGTACGCACCAGTCCTGTCTATCAGCCCCGGCCGGGCCCCGCGCCGGATCAGCGGACCAGCAGCGCGTCCTGCATACGTTCGGACAGCCAGTCGCTGAACGAACCCTCGGTCCAGCCGCAACGCAGCACCAACGCGTCATAGTGCGCCGGGTCGTTGAAGATCCACAGAGCGTCGATCGCCCGCTCGACGTCGGAGCCTTGGCGCAGCGGGCCGAGCGATCGAACCCGGTCGACCACCATCCGAGCGCCCGCGCGACGGTTGCGCAGCAGCGTCTCCCACACGTCGGCGACCTCAGACGTCTCGTCTGCCGCCCGCCGCACGGTCTCGAAGATCCGCGCCGCGCGCCTGCCGATCAGGGTGCACACGTCGGCGTACGCGTGCAGGACGCCGGCCTGCGTGTCGGCCTCGAAGACCGGCCGGAACCACTGTCGTTGCGCGACAGGTACCGGCTCGTCGTCGCCGGCGAGCGCCTCGTCGAGGACCTGTCGTAGCAACGCCGCCTTCGACCCGAACGCGGCGAACACTGTCGGGCGTGCGACGCCCGCGGCGGCCGCCACATCAGCCAGCGACGTGCCGGCGTAACCACGTGCGACGAACAGCTCGGCTGCCGCGCCGACCACCGCCCGCCGGGTACGCCGCGCACTCTCCGCACGCACCGCGGACCGGTAGCGCCGAGTCGGTTTTTCGTCCTTGACATCGCCCATGGCTTCGCCATACTAGCAACATATTCGCTAGACACTGGCTAGTGAATAGACTCCATCCATCAATTAGAGAGGCGACGAGATGTCCACCAGACCGTTTGTGCGCCGAGCCGGCGAGGGAGAAGCCCACTGGTTCGTCGGCAGCCTGATGACCGTCAAGACGACCGGCGAGCAGACCCGCGGCCGTCTCACCGTCGTCGAATTCATCAATCCGCCCGGCTTCGGCGCGCCTCTGCATCGACACCAGCACGAGGACGAACTGTTCTACGTGTTGTCCGGCACCGCCGAGTTCCGCTGCGACGGCGAGGCCTTCACCGCCGGGCCGGGCGATCTCGTCCTCCTGCCCGTCGGACTCCCACACACCTTCCTCGTCGGATCCGACGAGCCGCTGCGTGCCCTGCAGATCACCACCCCGTCCGGGTTCGAGCAGTTCGCCGCCGAGGCCGGCACCCCCGCGCTCGATCGGCGGCTGCCCGACCCGGGACCGATCGACCCCGCCGCCCTCGGTCACGCCGCCGCTCGGCACGGCATCGAACTGCTCGGACCACCCCCCCAGCACTGAGTGAATCGACAGGAGGCCAGCACATCCGGCCGGTCTGTCAGCATTGAGATCGGGACCAACGTGCCGAGACTTTCCGGAATGTTTCCGCAACTTCGTCGAACGCCGGAACCGGCCTGGCATGTCGTCAACCCCCGTCGGTGAGGCAAGATGACCCGAGGAACGGTGCACGCCGTTCCGGGACACGGTGGCGACGGGTTGCGGTCGCTTCCGGAGCGGTGAAGGAGACGCGGGTGGGTGCGGACGACGGACGCAGGGTGACCATCACCGCGATCGCACGGGAGGCCGGGGTGTCGGTGCCGACCGTGTCACGGGTGCTCAACGGTCGCTCCGATGTGGCCCCGGACACCCGGGAGCGGGTCGAGGAGCTGTTGCGCCACCACGGCTACCGGCGTCGCACCAGCCGCAGCGTCCGCCGTGCCGGCCTCGTCGACCTGGTCTTCAACGACCTGGACAGCCCCTGGGCCGTGGAGATAATCCGTGGGGTGGAGGACGTCGGGCACGGCGCGGGTGTCGGCACTGTGGTCTCCGCGATCCACCGGCAGCCCACCGCGGCCCGGCAGTGGTTGCAGAACCTGCGCACCCGGGCCACCGACGGCGTCATCTTCGTGACCTCGCACCTCAGCCCGCCGCTGCACGCGCAGCTGCGTCGGCTCAACGTGCCAGTGGTGGTCGTCGACCCGGCCGGCGTGCCGGCCATGGACGTGCCGACCATCGGCGCCACCAACTGGGCTGGCGGGCTCGCCGCGACCGAACATCTGCTGTCGATCGGGCACCGGCGCATCGGTTTCGTGGCCGGGCCGACGCACCTGCTGTGCAGCCGGGCCCGGCTCGACGGTTACCGGGCCGGGTTGGAGGCCGCCGGGGTGCCGGTGGACGACGCGCTGATCTACCCGGGCGATTTCTACCACGCCTCCGGGTTCGCTGGCGGAACCGCGCTGCTCGACCTCGCCGACCCGCCGACCGGCATCTTCGCCGCCAGCGACCAGATGGCCTTCGGCGTCTACGAGGCCATCCGCCGCCGCGGGCTGCGCGTCCCGGACGACGTGAGCGTGGTGGGCTTCGACGACCTACCGGAAGCCCGCTGGGCGTCACCACCGCTGACCACCGTGCGCCAACCGTTGGTCGAGATGGGACGGTTGGCGGCCCGGACCGTGCTACGCCTGGCCCAGGGCGAGGGCATCGACTCGCCGCGGGTGGAACTCGCCACCGAGTTGGTCGTCCGCGACAGCACCGCCACCCCGCCGACCGGGTCGCCCGCCTCGGCGTGACGGCTGGAACTGCGTCGGAAACGGTTGGACCGGTTCCGGTCCGTTCCCGGAAATTCCGGCCGGGCGCACCCGAGGGGTCAGCCACGGCGGGCGCGGTGAGCGACCAACTGTCACCCACCGCGCCGCACGGTCAGTGGTGGTGGTGCCAGTCGACGGCCTTGCGGATGGTCACCGGCAGCGCGGGCGCCCCGTCGACCGGTGCCGGGTCCTCGGCGGTCGGCGCCACTCCCCCGGCGGCGATCCGGTCCAGCGTGGCCAGGCCGGCCGCGTCGACCTCGCCGAAGATCGTGTAGTTGGGGCGCAGCGCCGAGTTCGCGTACACCAGGAAGAACTGGCTGCCGTTGGTGTCCGGCCCGGCGTTGGCCATCGCGAGGACGCCCCGGGCGTAGACGCGCCGCACCCCGGTCGGGTCGGTGGGCGCGGGCGGCAGGTCGGTCGGCAACTCGTCGCGGTAGCGGTATCCCGGACCACCCTCGCCCGTGCCGGACGGGTCACCGCACTGCAGCACGCTCAGCGTCGGGTACGCGGTCAGCCGGTGACACGGGGTGCTGTCGTAGAAGCGCTTGCCGACCAGGTGCAGGAAGCTCTGCACCGTGCACGGCGCGGCGGCCCGGTCCACTGTCAACCCGATCGGCCCGTGGTTGGTCGCCAGGGTCACCCGGACGCTACCCCGGGCCGGGGTGCGTCGCGGGTCGGGCGGCAACGGCACCGGCCGGGCCGCGGGTTCGTCCGGGGTCTCGGTGTACGCGCACGGGCCGTGGGTGGTGCGCGGCGGTCGGGTGGCGGGGTCGACAGCGGTGGGCGGCCCGTCGGCACACGCGGTCCGCGTGTCCGCCGCGCCGCC